>JBGVTM010000157.1 GCA_041862535.1 Candidatus Neomarinimicrobiota bacterium
GCACCCCGTGGCGGATGGCGCTGCGATCAATGGCGTATTCATCTTCCCGGGCCCGGGCACCCAGGGGAGTGTTGATGACCAGCTGCACCTCGCCGTTGCTGATGGCGTCGGCCACGTTCGGGCGGCCCTCACCGACCTTATAGATGGGTTCGGCGGCGATCCCGCTTTGCCGCAGCGAGCGACAGGTGCCTTCGGTCGCTAGAATATAAAAGCCCAACTCCGTATAGTCCCTGGCCAGCGATATGACGTTAGCCTTGTCCGGGTCGTTCACCGAAATGAATACCGTGCCGTTAATCGGCAGATTGGCGCCGGCGCCCATTTCCGCCTTGGCGTAGGCACCGCCCAGTCCGATGTCCAGGCCCATCACCTCGCCCGTCGACTTCATCTCAGGCGAGAGAAAAATCCCGTCGGCGGGGAACTTATCGAACGGAAACACCGGCTTCTTCACCGCCAGGGCTGTCGGCACCGTACCATCCGCCAGGGCATCTAAGTTGGCGCCGCCGGTGAGCTCGGCCAGGCTCTTACCCAGGGCGATCTGGGCCGCCCACCTGGCCAGCGGCAGGTTGCGGGCCTTACTCACGAATGGTACTGTGCGGCTGGCCCGCGGGTTGACCTCCAGTACGTAAACCACCCCCTCCTTCATGGCATACTGGATATTCACCAGCCCCTGCACATTCAGCTCCAATGCCAGTGACCGGGTATAGGCCCGGATTCTCTCCAGGGCCTCAGTGGGCATGAAGTAAGGGGGCAGCACACAGGCCGAGTCGCCACTGTGAATGCCTGCCTCTTCGATGTGTTGCATGATGCCCCCTATGAGCACCTCCCGCCCATCGCACAGGGCATCCACGTCAAACTCGTAGGCGTCCTCCAGGAAGGCATCGACGAGAATGGGGTGCTCCCAGGAGACGTCGGCGGTGCGGCGGATGTACTCCTCCAGCCCCTGGCGCTGATAGACGATCTCCATGGCCCGGCCCCCAAGGACGTAGGACGGTCGCACCAGCACCGGGTAGCCCACCTGTTCGGCTACCTGAGCCGCTTCGGAAAGGGTGCGGGCGATGCCGTACTCCGGTCGGGGGATGCTCATCCGGTCCAGCAGGGCACCGAACTTCTCGCGGTCCTCCGCCAGGTCGATGGCTTCGGGCGAAGTGCCCAGGATCGGTACCCCGGCGGCCGCCAGCTGGTTGGCAATGTTCAGGGGCGTCTGGCCGCCAAACTGGATGAGCACACCCTCCGGCTGCTCCAGCTCTACCACGTTCATCACATCCTCAAATGTGAGCGGCTCGAAGTAAAGGCGGTCGGCCACGTCAAAATCGGTGGAGACGGTCTCGGGGTTGCAGTTCTGCATGATGGCCTTCACGCCCAGCTCCTGCAGGGCAAAGACGGCTTGCACGCAGCAGTAGTCGAACTCGATTCCCTGGCCGATGCGGTTGGGTCCGCTCCCCAGGATCAGCACCTTGCGGCCTGGCAGGGGTTCAACCTCCGGTTCGCTTTCGTAGGTGCCGTAGCAGTAGGGCGTCTCGGCAGCGAACTCCCCGGCGCAGGTGTCCACCACCTTGAAGGTGGCGGCCACGCCCAGTGATGCCCGCCGGGAACGCAGGGCCTCCTCCCGGCAACCGCTCTGGCGGGCAATCTGACGGTCGGAGAAACCCCGCCTTTTTAACTCCCGAAGAATGGCAGCCAGCTCCTCCTCCGGGGGCTCACCATCGGCGAGAAGGACCTTCAGCCTGGAAAACAACCGTGCTCCCGCTTGAAGCATATCGGCTATCTGCTCCAGAAACCAGGGATCGATACTGGTCAGCTGCTGGAGGTATTCCACCGACTGCCCCTGCAGGAACGCCTCCCGTACTTTCAGCAGGCGGAAAGCGGTCGGGAAGCGCATTCGCTCCAGGTCGAGGGGTCGGCGGGCTTCGTGAGGCCGGGGTTCCAGACCGTCCAACCCCACTTCCAGGGACCGGAAGGCTTTCTGCAAACTCTCCTGGAAGGTGCGTCCAATGGCCATGACCTCGCCCACCGCCTGCATCTGCACCCCCAGCACCCCCGTCGCCCGCGGAAACTTGTCGAAATCGAACCGCGGTATCTTAGTCACTACGTAATCAATCGTCGGTTCGTAGGCGGCCAGGGTCTGGCGGGTGATGTCATTCTGGATCTCGTCCAGGCGGTAGCCCACAGCCAGCTTGGCGGCCACCTTGGCGATCGGGAAACCCGTGGCTTTGGAGGCCAGGGCCGAGCTGCGGCTGACGCGCGGATTCATCTCCACGATTACCATTCGCCCATCCCGGGGATGAATAGCAAACTGGACGTTGGAGCCGCCCGTCTCCACACCCACCGCCCGAATACAGCTGAGTGCCCAGTCGCGCATCTGCTGGTATTCCCGGTCAGTCAGGGTTTGTGCCGGCGCTACTGTCACCGAGTCGCCCGTATGCACGCCCATGGGATCGAGATTCTCTATGGAACACACCACCAGCGCGTTGTCCGCCCCATCGCGCATGACCTCGAGCTCAAACTCCTTCCACCCCAGAAGGGCCTCCTCGAGGAGGGCTTCCCGAAAGGGACTGGCCGCCAGGGCCCGATCCACCTGCTCGGCAAACTCTTCCCGGTTGTACGCTATGCTGCCGCCGGTCCCCCCAAGAGTATATGAGGGACGGATGATGACCGGCAAATCGAGCTCCGCCAGCAGGGCTTCGGCGGCGGCCAGGGTGGTTATGCGCCCGCCTCGGGCAGTTGGAATACCGGCAGCGGACATGATCTCCTTGAAGTACTCGCGGTCCTCCGCCCGCCGAATAACCTCTACATTGGCTCCCAACAGCCGAACGCCGTATTGCTCCAGCACCCCCTCCTCGGCCAGGGCGATGGCGCAGTTCAGGCCCGTCTGACCGCCGACGGTCGGCAGCAGGGCATCGGGGGCTTCCTTGGCGATGATCTGGGCCACCATGGCCGGGTTGACCGGCTCAATGTAGGTGGCATCAGCCAGCTGAGGATCGGTCATGATGGTGGCCGGGTTGGAATTGACCAGAATGACCCGGTAGCCCTCTTCCTTCAGGGCGCGGCAGGCCTGGGTACCGGAATAGTCGAATTCACAGGCCTGCCCGATGACGATCGGGCCGGCTCCCAGTATCAAGATGGAATGAAAATCGCTATTCCTGGGCATACGACTTTATATGTCGGAGAAAATAGGTAACCACTAGTCGTATGGGGATACGGTCAGGGCGGCTTTGGCGTGGTGACCTAGGTGCCACTGTCAAAATAGACCCGAGCGAGATTGCATTGAACGTTCATTCTAAGGTGCAGCCGGCGAATGAGCCGCCGCTCGGTAGCTGACCATTGGTCAGGACCTATGTTGGGACTGCTCAGGTTGTGATCACACTGGAAGGTCTTGGCTTCCTTACGGGCCTGCTCGTAAATGTCGTCAATGGAGACGTATCGTTTTTCATGCCGGTGCAGCAGCAACTGGAGATAGATCTTTTCCTCCAGGTGGGGATAGGCGCTGATCTTGGCCTGGATCTCCCGGTATGATGGCCGGGATTCATGGGCGGCTGTTTTGGTCAACGTCGACATCGTCTTGGCCCGGGCAGATGATAATTGAATTTAAGTTAATGCAAAATGGAACCGATGGACAGATTCCGCGTTCCTGCCTTCCGGCTTCCGTAGCCCAGAAGATGACGAGGGGCCTGCTATGTACGCAGAGCAGCTAGACCCAGCCCCGCAGGCGACAGGCCTCGGCTACCCGGGCCACGGCGATCATATAGGCCGCACAGTAGTCTGGGATATCGTCCACTGGCTCCGAAAGCGGTACTCGATAACGAAGTACATACCGTGCCTATGCCAGTGATTATCGGGTCGGTTTTGCTGTGAGATGCGAGAGCGCACATACTAATTTAGAGGGTGAGCCAAACATCGGGGGCAGGCCAATCCCGGAAAGAAACTGGTGTAATTTGACAGCAAAATGGGCTAGAATGGAATCCTTTCTATAAGACGGCTCTTGCCGGCCAGCTTCGGTGCTTGCACGCATAAACTATGCCGGACGAGTGGAAAAGCAATCATTGCGACCTCCAGAAAGATGTTGGGTATTATCTATCAGACGTTGAAGAATGATTGGATTTTAAAGACTTCAGCAATTTCATCTTAGAAATATCCAGATAAAGCTGTAGGGAGGCATATAGTTTTGCGAGGAATACAAATGAAGTCACAGCCCAATAGACGACATGAAGGGGAATAAATGAATCCAAACGAACAGGTAATTCCTGAAGATGTGCATAGAATGATAGACAAGCACCGGGGGAAACGGGGTGACTTGATAGCAATCCTTGAGGATGTCCAGGTAAAATACAGGTACCTTCCCGAGGATGCACTGAGAATTATCGCCGAACAAACCAAGCAGTCTATTGTCGATCTGTACGGTGTAGCCACTTTTTTTAAACTCTTCAGTCTGAAGCCTCAGGGAAGACACATTGTGTCAGTTTGCCTGGGCACAGCGTGCCATGTCCGCGGTGGTCAAAGTGTTGCCTCAGAATTCGAGCGACAGTTGGAGACACACATTGGTGAGACCACACGTGACCAGCAGTTCACGCTGAAGGCAGTCAACTGTCTGGGTGCATGTGCGATGGGCCCGATTGCCGTGGTAGACGGCCACTACTTCTTGAGCGTGGGAGTAGGTAGTGTCAGCCGAATTATTGAGAAAACCGGGGAGGGATTGGATCGGGTTGATATCGAGTCAGACAAACGGATTTTCCCAATAGAGGTCAGATGTTTGCACTGCAACCACAGTCTCATGGATCAGGTCGTTCCGCTCGATGGCTATCCGTCGATTAAGCTAACCGTATCTTTCAAAGACAAGCATGGGTGGATGAGACTGTCCTCTTTATATGGCAGCTACTCCATCTTGTCCGAATACGAAATCCCGATTGATGCTGTCGTCAATTTTTTCTGTCCCCATTGCCATGCCGAAATCATCGGGGCCGCCAGCTGCTCTGACTGTGGTGCGCCGATGGTACCGATGAGTGTGGGCGGAGGAGGCATAGTACAGATCTGCACCCGCCGAGCGTGCAAAGGTCACATGTTGGACCTGGCTTCCAATCCCATCGACTGACAACCTCGCTGGATCACCAGAGGATAGCCCAGATGATAAGGATGACATCCGTTGAAGCATTCAGAAACTTCCGCCAGCGTATATTGAAGGAAATTGCCACGGCGCCGGCCAAGCCCTGCCTGGTTGTCAGTGCAGGCACCTGTGGACAGGCCAGCGGCTCAAACGATGTAATGCGGATAATCAAGCGCCAGATTATAGAAAGAAATCTCCAGGAAAAAATCTCGCTGAGGATTACCGGTTGTCAGGGTTTTTGTGAGATGGACCCTTCCATTATCGTGGAACCCGGGAACCATCCGTATCCCAAAGTCAATATGGAAGATGTCCCTCGAATTATCGATTCTGCTCTGGAAGGGAAAATTATTGAAGAACTGATTTACAGAGAGAAACACAATCATAAATGCTATCATAGTCAGGAAGAAATTCCATTCTTCAAGAAGCAGACCCGAACCATTCTAGGAGCAAATCAGAAAATCGATCCAATCAGGATTATGGACTACATCGAACGAGGCGGATATGCGGCCTTTGAAAAGGTCATGTCAAAACCCGATCCCGAATGGATCATTCAAGAAATTACCAGGTCTGAGCTTAGAGGACGCGGTGGAGCTGGCTTCCCTACAGGAATTAAGTGGGCCCTGGCGAGGAAAGCAGGAAATGGGTCATCTGAAAAATTTGTGGTCTGCAACGCCGACGAGGGAGATCCCGGCGCCTATATGGACCGAAGTCTGCTGGAAGGCAATCCACACGCTATCATTGAGGGAATGATCATTGCCTCAGTAGCAATGGGAGCAGAACAGGGCTTCATATATGTACGTTCTGAATATCCGCTGGCCTTCAAACATATACTGGTTGCCATTCGGCAAGCCCGACAATTAGGTATTTTGGGAGAGAACATTCTAGACACTGGCATCGACTTTGATATTGATATTGTCCGCGGAGCGGGAGCCTTTGTTTGTGGCGAGGAGACCGCGCTGATTCGATCCATTGAAGGTCGAACGGGGGAGCCCAGACAACGGCCTCCTTATCCCATTGAGAAGGGTCTTTGGGGTAAACCTACTTGCATTAATAACGTAGAAACCCTGGCAAATGTGCCCGTAATCATCAGTAAGGGAGCTGACGAGTACGCCAAAATCGGGGTCCCTGGAAATACCGGCACCAAGATTTTTTCTCTAGTGGGAAAAATAACGAACACAGGCCTTGTGGAAGTGCCACTGGGAATGAAAATAAATGAAGTTGTGTATGATATCGGTGGCGGTCCAATTGGGAAGACCAAGATCAAAGCTATCCAGACCGGCGGGCCATCGGGCGGCTGCATTCCGGCAAGCCTGTTTCACATGTCCATAGATTACGACAGCCTGGCTGAAGCCGGTACGATCATGGGATCAGGTGGAATGATCATCATGGACGAGAACACCTGTATGGTGGATGTAGCCAAGTACTTCATGACCTTCCTTAAAGGTGAATCGTGCGGAAAGTGTTTCACCTGCCGCAAGGGCACTCAGCGGATGTATGAGATCCTGGACGATATTTCCAAGGGGAAAGGGACCCTTGATCAACTGGACCTGCTTGAAGAACTGGCCTTGGCGGTGAAGGATACAACCATGTGTGGTCTCGGCCAGACAGCCCCCAACCCGGTGTTATCTACTCTGCGGCATTTCCGTGAAGAATACGTTGAACATGTCCAGAACAAGCGGTGTCCCGCAGGTGTATGCAAAGAACTGGTGGGGGCGCCCTGTCAGGATGCGTGTCCCCTGGGTACCGAGGCATGGCGTTACATTGCTTATATACAGCGCGGCCAGTACGAAGAAGCTTACCGAGTCATTCGAGAGCCAAACCCCTTCCCCTCGGTATGCGCGCGGGTTTGCAGCCATCCATGCGAGGACCGCTGCCGTACAGGCATCAGTGGTGGGGAGTCTATTGCCATCCGTTCTTTGAAGCGTTTCATAACCGACCGGGTGGATCCGGCCGTTTATCAGCCTGCCGGGGAAATCAGGCCGGGAATGGATGTGGTCAGGGTAGCTGTTGTGGGAGCAGGTCCTGCTGGTCTTACAGCGGCTCACTATCTTGCCCTTAAAGGCTATGAGGTCGTCCTCTTTGAGGCAGAAGATCGACCGGGCGGAATGCTTGTGGCTGGTATCCCAACCTACCGCCTGCCCAAGGATACCCTACAAAAAGAGATCGATGCATTAATCGGCAAACGGATAACTCTCAAGTGTAACACCGTGCTGGGTCGTGATGTGACTATCGATGGCCTGTTTGAAAAAGGATTCAAGGCCGTTTATCTGGCCCTGGGTGCACACAAGAGCCGACTGATGAACATCGCCAATGAGGAAGCCAGTGGTGTATTCCCCGGCATGGAGTTCCTCAAGGCATTCAACTTACACAAGGTCGAGCTTGGTAAGGGACACGTCGGCGTGGTCGGGGGTGGCAATTCTGCTATTGACGCTGCAAGAGTAGCAATCCGTCAGAAAAATGTCGAGAGCGTGACCGTTTTTTATCGTCGCACTCGCCAGGAGATGCCCGCCTATGATGAAGAGATCAAGGCGGCCTTGGAAGAGGGGGTGAATATCGAGATGTTGATTACGCCCACCAAGATACATACCAAGGATCATCGCTTGGATTCAATCGAATGCATTCGCAACGAACTGGGTGAGATCGATGCAAGCGGTCGACGGAGACCTGTGCCAATTCCTGGAACCGAGTCGACAGTCCCGTTGGATACCTTGATCGTGGCCATCAGCGAGGAACCGGATAGCGAGGTGCTTTCTTCTCTGGGCATCAAGGTCGAAAAAGGACAGAATATAGCTGCCGATGTGGAGACTTGCTGCACATCACGTCCCGGGGTGTTCGCCGGCGGGGATGTGGTGACGGGCCCAAACACCGTCGTAGATGCAATTGCTGCCGGGAAGAAGGCTGCCGTGATGATTGATCGGTATCTATGTGGCGAGGAGTTTTCCCGACCCGCTGTTGCCCGACTGCCCCGCGTTCTGGTTGAGCCCGATGACACCAGTACGGAAACCGCCGGGGTAGCAGAAAGGGTAGTGCAACCGAGCATTCCGGTAGAAGCGCGCAAGCACAGCTTTGCCGAGGTCGAAGGATCCTTGTCAGAAGAAGAGGCAATCCGCGAGACCAGAAGATGTCTGCGTTGCGACTTGGAATTCACTCGCACCATAGCTGAACCTGTCATCGAGGTAAGTGTTGATGGAGATGAGTCATGATCGGGTTGAAGATAAACGGACTGGAAGTCTCGGTTCAAGAAGGTACAACCCTGCTGGAAGCCGCGGAGTTTCTCGGGTTTCCCATCCCGACATTGTGCCACATGGAAGGCCTTTCACCCTATGGTGCCTGTCGGCTCTGCGTCGTAGAGATTGACAAGGGCGGGGAAGCAAAGCTGGTTTCCTCCTGCACCTACCCAGCTCAGGAAGGCCTCAAGGTGCGAACCGCCTCTTCTCGAGTACTGCAGGCGCGTCGGATGGTTCTGGAGCTGCTGTTGGCCTCCTGTCCCCAGTCGAAAGTTATCCAGGACCTGGCATCCCAACACGGAATCCACCAACAACGTTTCCGGCAGGAATATGAGGACTGTATTCTCTGCGGGCTGTGTGTCCGGATGTGTGCCGAGCAGATGATGGCCAAAGCCATCGGGTTTCGAGGCCGGGGAGAGAATCGCAGTATTGGTACCCCCTTCGATGTTAAATCGGAGGTCTGTCGGCTGTGCGGGGGCTGCATGTACGTGTGCCCGGCTTGCCAACTCCGCTGCACCTACTCCGAGCCGGAAAAAGCTATCTGCGGCGGCTGTGCAAATCTGAGGCCGCCCTGTGAAGAGAAGGAAATATTCGATGACATGATGTGCTACATGGATCCATGTGTAGCCTGCGAGATTAAGAAGGATCAGTAAAAGAAAACGGAGGTAAAAATGTCGCTTTCGAGAGTAAATACCTCTGCTGCGACCTTAACTAAGAACAGGACCGAAGGATCGGTAGTCGCTGCATCAGGCATGTGTGTCACTTGCGTCGACGGCTGTATCGGCATGTGCGAGATCGGCAAGTCAGCCTATCGCGGTCACGAGGTGATCTACCCTCAGCCTTTTGGTGTAATTACCACTGCGGCCGAGAAAATCTATCCCGTAGATTACTCCCACTTCAACATCATGGGTGGCGTAGTTGGGGCCCAGGGCATTGAGGCGGACAGCGACAAGACCATCTTCCCGGCGGTCAATCTGGAGGTGCATTTCGGGCACGATGGTGGACTGAAGTTCCGCTATCCCTGGATCATCCCGGGGATAGGCTCTACGAATATCGCAAAAAACAATTGGGAGGGGCTGGCTATCGGCTCAGCGCTCGCGGGCACCGGATTGACTATCGGGGAAAACGTGGCTGGCATGGATCCCGAGTGTGTAATCAATAATGGCAAGGTCGTGGATACGGTGGACCTGAAACGCCGGGTGAAGCTTTTCCAGGATAACCAGCGTGACGGCTATGGGGCCATCGTCGTCCAGGCCAATGTGGAGGACACCCGCATCGGTGTGCACGAGTATGTCATTGGTGAGCTGGGGGTCGAGTGCGTGGAGATGAAATGGGGCCAGGGGGCTAAGAATATTGGTGGCGAAGTTAAGGTCCGCGACCTGAATAAGGCCCAGATGCTGCATAAACGCGGTTACATTGTACTACCGGATCCGACTGATCCTGTTATAGTCAAAGCCTTCGAGCATGGCAGTTTCAAGGAGTTCGAGCGCCACTCGCGTGTCGGCATGGTCACTGAGGAGGCTTTTGCCAAGCGGGTAGAGGAACTGCGCAAGGCTGGTGCCAAGTACATCTTCCTCAAGACCGGCGCTTTCCGACCGGCCGCTCTGGCCCATGCGGTGATCTATGCATCAAAATACCATCTTGACCTGCTTACTGTGGACGGTGCTGGCGGAGGAACCGGTATGAGCCCCTGGAGGATGATGAATGAGTGGGGAATGCCACCAGTAGAGTTACACTCGCTTCTTTATCAGTACACCAAGCAACTTGCCGACAACGGTCAGCATGTGCCCGCCATCGCCGTAGCCGGTGGATTCGTTTTCGAGGACCAGATTTTCAAGGGTCTTGCCCTTGGTGCGCCGTTCGTCAAGCTGGTGGGAATGGCCAGATCCCCGATTGCTGCTGCCATGGTAGGCAAAACTATCGGACGAGCCATAGCCGAAGGCCAACTACCGGTGTATGTGGAGCGCTTTGGCAGCACCCAGGACGAAATTTTCGTGACCGCGAGCTATTTGCGCAAAGAATTAGGTAATATGGAGTATGAGAAGCTTCCCCCAGGTGCTATCGGCCTCTATACCTACTATGAGCGTTTAGCCCAGGGACTGCGCCAGCTAATGGCAGGTTGCCGGAAATTCTCTCTGGAGTATATATCACGGGACGACCTGGCATCCCTCACCCATGAAGCGGCCGACATTAGTGGGATCCCATATGTGATGGATGTTGACAAGGGTGCGGTTGAGAGAATACTCAACTCTGCGAAAGAAGACACCAAGGCCGGGTAAAAAAACAGGCTGCCAGCGCCCTGACCGTATCCATCGTTTCATCCGGGTGCGCTGTGCAGAAACTCCCGCATGGCCGGATCGAGTCCCGGCTGCTCGCCCCGGCTCTCCGACAGCGCTCCGGGTGGTGTTATTAGAACTTGAAGTGCTCTGATTCCGGTCGTGCCAACCACTGGGCCAGGGTCTGTGCGTTCCGGTCCTTGTCGGACAGGATGGGCTCGGCTACGGGCCATTTAATGCCGATCTCCGGATCGTTCCAGCGAAGACCCGATTCACAAGCGGGATTGTAGATGCCGGTGCACTTATACTGGACCTCAACTACCTCGGAGAGAGCGCAGAAACCCCGGGCGAATCCGGCCGGGGCCCAGACCTGCTTCCGGTTCTCGGCGCTGGCCTCAATACCGAACCAGCCGCCTGAGGTGGGGGAACCCTTCCGAATATCCACGGCAACCAGAAAAGCCTTCCCGATCGTCACCCGCATCAGCTTGCCCATGGCTGGGTCCCACTGAAAATGCAGGCCGCGCAGTACGTGCTTCATGGACCGGGAATGAATGTCCTGGACAAATTCCGGGTCAATACCCAGTTCCTGTCTGAAAATGTCCTTGCGATAGGATTCCATCAGGAATCCCCGGGCGTCCCGGTAGGCTTTGGGTGTGAGAATAAAGGCGTCGTTCAGGGGCGTTTTCTCAACCTTCATGGATCGGGCTCCTCTTCCCTCAAACTGAGCAACACCTGTTCAACCAACTCGATAGCGAGCTCCACTGTCGGGAATTACCAGGCTGCCGGCAAGTTAACACGGCTGGCCCCAGATTTCAGTGAAGGTCTTCTTACCGCGCAGGTAATAGGCCAGGACCACACTGCCAGGGTACAGGAAATTGTCCACCACCTTGTCTTTCACCTTCCGCTGCCGCTGCACCTGACGGCGCTTACGCAGGATCAGTTTCACATGGGCTGACAGCCAGAGATAGGCCGCCAGGACGGCCGCTGCCCGCTTCAGGTCCAGGGTGACCAGCGATTTGACAATCAGCGTCAGGTCCAATAGAAACCGCAGTGGCAGGACCCAGCACAGTCGCTGCGCGGAATAGTTCTTAAGCAGCATGAACACGCTGTTGCGGTGGTTGTAATACATCTTGGCGGCTTTTTCCTGGCCCAGGGTGCCGCCACCGTAGTGATAGATGACTGCATCGGGCCGAACCCGCAGTCGATAGCCCCCCAGGTGCAGGCGCCAGCACAGGTCGATCTCCTCCATGTGCAGCACGAAGTCCTCATCCAGCAGACCGGTCTCTGACAGCACCGCCGTGCGGATGGCCATCGCGGCCCCGGATGTCCAGAACAGGTCCCCCGGCAACTGGTACTGACCGTGATCCTGCTCAATGGTGTCAAACACCCGCCCCCGGAGAAAGGGATAGCCGAACCGATCCATGTAACCACCCGCCGCACCGGCATATTCGAAGGCCCCTCGGTCAGTCATGCTGAGCACCTTCGGCTGGCAGGCGGCAATCCGCTCGTCCGATTCAAATTCCTCCAGGATCGGCTCCAGCCACCCCGGGGTCACCTCCGTATCATTGTTCAGCAGCACTATATATTGACCCCTGGCGTGTCGCATACCCAGATTGTTCCCACCACTGTAGCTGAGATTGGTGGCACTTCTGATAACTCGCACCAGCGGATAGTGTTGTTCCACATAGGGCACACTTTCGTCGGTGGAGCCGTTGTCCACCATGATGATTTCCAGGCTGGGATAGGTGGACTTGTGCAGGGAGTCCAGACAGCCTTTTAAGAAGGCCAGACCGTTGTAATTGGCGATGACGATGCTGAAGGTAGGCTGGGAAGAGGCTGCCATCATGCGAGGGTCAATACATGGTTAGCCTGAAAGATAAGCTAAACGCGAATAGCTCAGGGCACTCAGGTCGGCAGTGCTCGGGTGCGGGTCACTGCTGCTGAATTTCTTCCAGAATTTGCTTGGCGGTCTGGTCGTTGGGATTGAAACGCAGCCAATCGGTAAGGATCCGAGCGGCTTGATCGTTATGACCGGTCTCGCGGTAAAATCCCACCAGCCGGCCCACAACCTCGCCGTTCTGGGGATGCTGGGCATAGAGGTTCTGGAAAATGGTTTCAGCCGAGGCCCAATCACCCAGCTCCTGGCTGTACAAAATCCCGATGTTAAAGTAATCCACCGGTGTTAACCGAAACCGCTGCGGGATACTCGTCAATCTACTGCGCAGCTCGACCGTATCCCCTATTTCGGCATACAATCCCGTGATCTGGAAGTAAAGGTCTTTATTCTGCACCGGAATCACGGACTCGGGAATCGTGACCGCCAGGGTATCCAGAACGGCCCTGGCCTGCTCCCGTTGTCCTTTGATAATCCCATCCACGGCCAACTGGAGAAAGCTGGCCCGCAGGTTTTGCATCAGCCGCTGGATGTTGGAATTGAAGTATATGGATGGGTCGCTCAAGTTCCGGTAACGATAGCGCTCCAGCAGGTTGTGGCGCAGTTTCTCTATATTGATGATGGGGCGGGCCGGATTGGGCTTGACCTCGTAGACCAGGCCTTGCATCTCCAGGTACGCATCGAGACCGATTTTATTCTCCGGGGCTACCGTGACGGCAAAATAAATCGGTCGGCGCCAGTTGATATCGCGGATGATTTGAACGATCATCCGGTCCTGGACGCGGAGAAACCGACCGGCGTAAGTCGGCCTGAGGGTCCATTCAATGTGACCCGTCTCGTGATCCGGATCGCCCACTGCCAGCCGCACCGTTTTCTCCTGCCACGGAATGGGGCTCATCTGGCTGATGTCCTCATCGGATAACGACAGCGGCAGCTTGGGTTCAAAGTCCCGCAGCTGGCGGATATACCATTCGGTATTCAGCAGGCTCAGGTTGATCACTCGCACATCTTTGCGGATCCCCTCCACTTCCTGAAGATACCAGAGCGGGAAGGTATCGTTATCGCCATTGGTGAAAATGATCCCACCTTCCTCGCAACCATCCAGTAGGTTGTACGAGTAGTCCCAGGCTACGTAGTTGCCGGTGCGATCGTGCTCGTGGTAGTTGGCAAACAGCATCACCCCGGGCATGATGATGAGTAGCACCCCCAGCACCACGGAAAGCGCGATCCGCCGCAGCGAGGACTCCTTCAGCCGTTGCGATAAGAGCTCCATCAGACCGGCTACCCCGATACCGATCCAGATGGACCAGGCGAAAAAGCTGCCCACATAGGAATAATCGCGTTCCCTGGGTTGGGGATCCGGCTGATTCAGGTACAAAATGATCATCAGGCCGGTGGCCAGGAATAAGGCTAGAACCGCCAGTCCGTGTTTCCAGTCCCGCTGCATGTGGTAGAATAATCCGAATAGTCCCAGCAGCAGGGCTAGCGGCAGCCCAAACTGAAACCAATCTACCCCGTCTTCCGTAGAATTGGCCCCATAGCGGGAGATCAATCCCTTGCTGCCTACCGGCCCCCGGCCAGCAAACTGCCATAGAAAATAGCGCATATACATCTTCTTGACCTGGTAATTCCAGAAGAAATCGGCATCCGAAGAATATCTTGCATAGGACCTGAAATGATCTGACTGCCCTGAGTATCGTCGGGGTAAAAGAACCTCACGCTCGGTAAATGTCCCCCTGCGGTTGTCGTAAGTACGGCCTTTCCACAAAGGTCTATCGCCGTACTGTTCCCGCTCAAGGTAGGCCACCGCCTGCCGGATGGTCTCCGGATCGTTCTCATCAATGGCGGGGTCCTTCTGCGATCGGATAAATATGGTGATGTAGGTGGAATAGCCCACCACCACCAGCAGCAGCGCGGTCAGGATGATGCTGGCATTCTTCAGGCGCCGACGGATCGTCCAGATGGTGGCTATCACTGCGATCACCAGTACTCCCACCACAATTTCTATGCCCGTGGCCTCTGCCAGCTGCGGCAGACCAATGATTACGCCCAGGTGGATCACTATATAGGCCGCTAGTGTGATCAGAACGGTGACAAGAAAACCGGTCCAGGTGAATTCCCGGCGCCGGAAATAGATAATCAGCGCTACGAAGGGTAAGGCCAGCAGGTTCAGGAGATGAATACCAGCAGCCAGGCCGAGCAGGTAAGCCAGAATCAGGATATAATAAGCATGGCTTCCCCCGGAGGGAACCGTTCGATTGGCTTCATTCGTTCCAGGAGGGCTGCTTTCGGACTCGCTCCAGCGCAAAATCAGCCAGACGGTCAGGGCGGTGAGAAAAGTAGAGACGGCATACACTTCCGCTTCCACCGCGTTGAACCAGTGGCTGTCGGTGACCATGAAGGTAAGCGCTCCCAGGCCGCCCGCACCGTAGGTTATGAGCGCGTCGGTCACCGATTTAACCCCGCCGCGCCACTTACACACCAGCTGGACGATGACTAAATACAGAAACATCACCGCCAGGGCACTGGCGATCGGCGAAATCAGGTTCACCCGGGCGCCGATGTCGCCAAACAGGGGCAACAAGGTGAAGAACCGCCCCACGAGCAGAAAGAGCGGGCTCCCCGGAGGATGGGGAACACCCATGATGTAGGAAGTGGCGATGAACTCGCCACAGTCCCAGAAAGAGACTGTAGGTGCCATGGTCTTCAGGTACAGTAGGAACGAGAACAGAAGGAGAAAAACGGCGATTAGGCGATGAGCTCTAGGCATCATTTTCATCCGGGGAAGGTGATTTGGCCGATTGATCTTTTTTGGTGTCGCTGGACTTCTTTTGCTTGGCACCGGCGGCCGGGGTCTTCTTTCGCCCAGTGGGCTTAGCCTCCTTGACGGCG
>JBGVTM010000158.1 GCA_041862535.1 Candidatus Neomarinimicrobiota bacterium
ACTGGTAGTCTGAATCCGGAAGCGGTCGAGCCCAGAGGCCAGGCGGGCATCTGCCTCAATCCTTCGTAAGAGAATGTTTGTCAGGTTCAGTCCTGCCGTACGGGCGGGATCAATTCCCTCTTCAGGCCCTTTCCCGAGCGCAAAGAACTGGAGGAGATCACTCTCACTATACATCGCTGAGGATTCAAACAACATTTGCGGGTCTTCCAGTGTTCCCGTCAGCACTAGAGTCACGTCCACGAGCTCCAGTTCGGGGGGAGCCTGTGGATTCTCTGGATCTGATTCTAGAATCTCAACTTGTGTAGTGGCCCTGAGATAATACCTGGGATTGAAGGCCGAAGGATCTAGGGTGACCCAGCCTTCGTCGAAAACGAAATCGTGCCCGTTGAAGACGAAACTGCCGCTCACCACATTTATGTTCCCGGCGTAACGGAAATCTTCCGAACCCACCTTGGTTAGGGTGATTTCACCATCAATCTCGGCGTTGACTTCGCTATTATCAACGGTGGCACCAGAATATAAAGGAATATGGATGTTGTATACCAGAATTGTGCCTTCGTCTAACTTTTTCAGGACATAACTCTCGGGCCCGGCAAAGGCCATCCGAAAGTAAGCTTGCTCTGGATCGGGAACGAAGTCACCACGGAAATTGACCGTATCTCTGCCCGTCACTGTAAACGATGGTGATCCTATTAACTCAATCTCTCTCAACGGCAGGGAGAAATAAACATGCTCACCGGTCAGCTGTAGATCAAACGCAGGTTTGAAGAACCTCGTCATATCCATCGTACCTGTTACAGCCAGCCGTGAGTCATCTTTGACGCGTCTGCTAGAAGGCGTACGACCCTCAAGCCGTTCAATCCTCAGCAGGTTGTCCTTCAAGACGACCTCCCCTTCCACTTCAACGATGGGATTCTCCATGACGAACAGCTCAACCTTGCCGTTGTTAACGGTGAGCCTGCCGTTGCGAATCAGCTGCTCGATGGTTCCCGATAGGGCTATCTCGACCTCGTACTCACCATTCAGCGAATCGATATCCCCGAAATAAGGTGTTATGAAGTCGAGTTGGGAGGTATTGCCGGTAAAGGACAGGTCCACCGGCGCATCCTTAATCACATCCAGAACGCCGGTGGTAGGTCGGAGGTCCGCAGGAATAGTGCCGCCCCCGGTATATAAGCCCGCGGCGGTTCTGAGGGCCAGATCGATAAACTCCAGCTGCTGCCCCTCATACCGGAGACGTCCGCTAAGCACTTCGCCGGTGAGACGATCAAAGCGTGGTTCAGTAACTATCAGGTCGGCGGTGTAGACCGGAGCTTTCGCCTGGCCCATAGCAGTAAAACTGCCGGTTACTAAACCATTGGTTTCAATACTCCAAGGCAAAATAGGCTGAAGATGATGAAACTGATAGTTGTCCAGCTTGCCCGTCAGATTCAGGGAGTCCAGGGTACCTAAGCCGCCGAAGTGTGACTCATCCCGAACATAGGCCAACTGGCCGGTTGCAATGACTACTCCACCTTGGTCCCGCCAGTTCAGCTCCTCGATATTCAAACGATTGTCTTCCAAGAAAAATCTGCTATGCAACTGCGTGAAGGGTATCTGGTCGAATTCACCGTTGGTGGCATCGATGCTACCGATTATTGCCAGGCTGCCATCTCGGGTCCCGATGTGGGCACTAGCGTTAACTATCCCGTGTAGCCGAGGTGGCCTGCCGAGAAACCTGAAGAGACGCTCGAGGTCGACCCGCTCAATGCCGGTTTCCAGGTTGAAGTCATGCGGACTAATCCAGTCTCCAGATAGTGTCATTTGCCCACCAGCAATGCTGACAGTGGTAGGTGAGATTCCCACCTTCTTTCCCACTCTCCTGGCTCGAATGCCGTCACTAGCAAGAATCTCCGTGTTGCGCCAGGCCGTGACGGTATCCAACACGACTTGGATCGAGTCAGCGAAAGTGAGGTAGCCGCGAGTGTCCAGTTTCTCCAACCCCCGGTACAGACGAAGGGTGCTGGCAATCACGGTATCCCCTTCAAAGATAAACTCCGCCTCACCACCCTCGGCCAGGAATCCCATGAGATCCAGGTCTCCCGTTGAGGCGTAGAGGCGGCCGTGGGGGTAAGTCAGGGTACTATCCAAGAGAAATTGGATAAATGCCAGCCCGATATTCATGTCCAGGTAACGGGTATCATAGAGCATCACCGCACCCGTCAGGGAAGGATTGGCCCAGGAGCCACTGATCCAGACCTGGCCATTGGCTCGCCCTTCAACGGGAATCCAACCGAGGGAATCTAGAAGGCTGTCCAGGGAATTGGTCTGGAGATAGACCTCCATATCCAAGGCTCCCTGACCGGCATCCATTAATCCCCACAGCTGAATATCGCCACTGGCATAGTGCAAGGAGGTGGTGTCAGTGATAGTCCAGACCTGGTTTGCCATTTCCAAACCGCCCTTGATGTCCCGGAGAGTATTACCCTGGTACTCAAGTTGATCAAGGGCCAGGGCCAGCTTCAGGGAATCCAGCTCCCCGGCATGCCAGTAAGCCTGGATGCCGGCGGTGCCTTCTAAACTCAGTTCTGGGACACCAGGAAGGAAATCGGCAAGACGGGTTTGGAGAAAGGTCGCCTCCAAGGCTAAGCTTCCCTCTGGATTCACATTGCCGCGGGTCTCGATACACTGGGATCCCCGAGCGAACAACCCGCGATGAATGCGAATCCCCTCATCAGTCAGACTGAAGTGCATGTTCGCTTGATCCAGGCGATGACCTTGTGCCGACAGACCTAGCGACAATTGGCACTCCAATGATTCGGGATTTCCCTGCAATCTTCCTGCGATAGAGTAACAGTCGAGCCAGTCGGGTAGGGCGGCAGGGCGCTGAAATTTGTCCAACTCCACCTGCAGATTCATATCCAACCTTGGAATAGTCTGGATACTCCCGCTTAATGCTACGTGATTAGTCTGATAGCTTAAATCGCCATCCAAGACAATCAGCCGTTGCCCGTCAAAATCGAGGCAGTCAGCAATTAGGCGCAGGGTATCGGGCAGCTGCGGATGGGCCAGGGTAATGCGCGCATCATCCAGGGTAATGGCATCGGTCAGGTCCAAGTTGCCAGCAACCTGAAACCACACGTCAGTGTCCCCTTGTGTAATGCGACCGTCCTCAATATTTAAGTGCTGGACCGATATCCAGGGCAACCGCTCCAGTTCGAGTCGGTTTACCTGCCTGGCGGAGTCAGTTGGCAGCAACTCCAGATGTAGTCTGCCAATAGAAATCTCATCAAAGGAAAGGTCCCGCCGCAGCAGCCGGAGGAAATTAATTTTCATGTGGGTATCTTCGGCGCTTACCGTGAATTCACCATCCCTGGCGGCAATCCTGATGTACTGAAAATGGATATTACCAAAGGGATCACCCACGACATCGGTATAGGAGAACCGCAATCCCATTGGAATCAGATAGTTACGATTTGCGTATGATTGGAGGTACTTGGTGAAAACGCCGGGGAAAAATAAGATCAAGATAAAAGTGCCCACCAGCGCTATCAGTAGCACTTTCCCTATGATACGGAGACTTTTTTCCCACCACCGCATTGTGATAATTCCATATCAATATAACTTATAACATCCAGCTACGGTAGAAAAAATAGAACGGGCGATGATAAAGCGCCCGTTCTGAGGATCCTAACCAGTTTTGCAGGGATCTATTTCTTGTCATCTACCACTTCAAAGTCGGCGTCCTCAATTTCGCCTTCATCCCCCTTATCAGCGGATTTTGGCCTCGCTCCTGCTTGCGATGGCTCTTGCTCACCAGCTTTGGTCTCAGCGTACATTTTCGTTGCCAGCTCAGACCAGGCCCGGTTGACACTATCAATAGCATCCTGGATGTCCTTGGTGTTGGTGCCGGCATTGGCTTTCTTGAGCTGTTCCAACTCTTTTTCAAGGCGGGATTTATCACTATCAGACAACTTGTCACCGAATTCCTTGACCTGCTTCTCCGTCTGGTAGATCAGCTGGTCGGCGCTGTTGTGCAACTCAACCTCTTGGCGCTTTTTCTTGTCCTCCTCATCGTGAACATGTGCATCGCGGCGCATGCGTTCGATCTCGTCTTCAGTAAGCCCGCTGGAGGCTTCGATACGGATGCTCTGTTCCCTACTAGTGGCCTTATCCTTCGCGGTAACGTGAAGAATACCGTTAGCATCGATATCAAAGGTGACCTCAATCTGAGGGATACCTCTAGGGGCTGGAGGAATGCCGTCGAGGTGAAAGCGCCCGATGGTCTTATTATCGAGGGCCATGGATCGTTCGCCTTGGAGGACGTGGATCTCCACCGACGGCTGGTTATCGGAGGCCGTGGAGAAGATCTGACTTTTCTTGGTAGGAATAGTGGTATTGGCATCGATCAGCCTGGTCATAACACCACCCAGGGTCTCGATACCCAGAGAAAGCGGGGTCACGTCCAGCAAGAGAATATCCTCTACCTCACCACCCAGGACGCCTCCCTGGATCGCCGCACCAACGGCCACCACTTCATCCGGATTGACACCCTTATGGGCCTCCTTACCGAAAATATTTTGCACGATTTGCTGTACTTTGGGGATTCGGGTACTCCCACCCACGAGGATAACCTCGTCAATATCAACCGGCTTCAGGTGGGCATCATTTAAGGCCTTAAAGCAGGGCTCCTTCAGCCGCTCAAACAAATCAGTCATCAGGTTCTCGAACTTGGCCCGGGTGATCTGCATGGTCAGGTGTTTGGGCCCCGACGCATCCGCTGTGATAAAGGGCAGATTGACATCGGTCTGAATGGCACTGGAGAGTTCCATTTTAGCTTTCTCAGCACCTTCCTTGAGCCGCTGAAGCGCCATAGGATCTTCGCGAAGGTCAATGCCTTCATTTTTCTTGAACTCGTCAGCCATCCAATCGATCAGGATTTGATCGATATCATCACCGCCCAGATGAGTATCCCCATTGGTAGACTTGACTTCAAAGACACCATCACCTAGTTCAAGGATGGAGATATCGAAGGTGCCCCCGCCGAAATCGAAGACGGCGATTTTTTCATCCTTTTTCTTATCCAGGCCATAGGCCAGAGCCGCGGCAGTAGGTTCATTGATAATGCGCCGCACGTTCAGCCCGGCAATTTTCCCGGCATCCTTGGTGGCCTGGCGCTGAGAGTCATTGAAGTAGGCCGGAACAGTAAT
>JBGVTM010000159.1 GCA_041862535.1 Candidatus Neomarinimicrobiota bacterium
ATCATGAAAGGCGACTACGGCGACAGCCTGGATAATCGGGACATACTCACCCGGATGGCCTCCCTCCGTGTCCAGCGTGCCAGACTCCTCGGCTATCCTACCCACGCCCACTTCGTCCTGGAGGAAAACATGGCCAAAACCCCCGACCGGGTCTATGAGTTCCTCGATCAGCTCTGGGTGCCCGCCCTGGCCCGCGCAAAGGCCGAGGCCGCCGAGTTTCAGGCCATGATCGATGCCGAAGGCGGCGGCTTTAAGCTCCAGCCCTGGGACTGGTGGTACTACGCCGAGAAGGTCAAGCAGGCCAAGTACGCCCTGGAGGACGAGCAGCTGCGGCCCTACTTCGCTCTGGACAATGTGCGCCAGGGCGCCTTCGACGTCGCCAACAAACTCTGGGGCCTCACCTTCCACGAGCGCACGGACATCCCCCTCTACCACCCCGATGCCCAGCTCTACGAGGTCCGCGAGGCCGACGGTACTCACGTCGGGCTGCTCACGACCGACTACTACCCCCGGGACAGCAAACGCTTCGGGGCCTGGATGAGCTCCTTCCGCAAGCAGTCCCGCCGCGGCGGACAGATGGTCACACCCATCATCTGCAACGTGTACAATTTCACCCTGCCCTCCGGCGACCAGCCCGCCCTACTCAGCCTGGATGAAGCCGAGACCCTGTTCCACGAGTTCGGCCACGGCCTCCAGGGCCTGCTGTCCAACTGCACCTATGACCGGCTCTCCGGCACCGCCGTAACCCGCGACTACGTGGAACTCTGCTCCCAGATCATGGAGAACTGGGCCACCGAGCCCGTGGTCATCAAGTCCTACGCCCGGCACTGGCATACCGGCGAGCCGATCCCCGACGACCTCGTCGAGCGGATCCAGAACGCCCGCCTGTTCAACCAGGGCTTCGCCACCGTGGAGTACCTGGCTGCCTCCTACCTGGACATGGACTGGCACACCATGGAGGACGCCGAGCTGCGCAACCCGAGGGAGTTCGAGGATGCCGCCCTGACCCGCATCGGCCTCATCCCGGAGATCGTCACCCGCTACCGCAGCACCTACTTCCAGCACATCTTTTCCGGCGGCTATTCCGCGGGCTACTACAGCTACATCTGGGCCGAGGTCCTCGACGCCGACGCTTTCCAGGCCTTCAAGGAGACCAGCCTCTTCGACCAGGAGACGGCGCGTGCCTTCCGTGAGAATATCCTGGAAACCGGCGGCACCGAAGATCCCATGACCCTCTACCTGCGCTTCCGCGGACGCGAACCAGGGATCGAACCCCTCCTCAAACGAAGAGGGCTGGATTAGCCCGATTCAGGTGTTAAATTGCTGCCCGGGTTGTATCTAATAACTAACGGAAAGGAGGTGGTCCATTGTCTAGTTACGACAGGGCACCGGCCTCCGCTGGTGCGATTTAGAGGCAATCGGCGCGCCGGCTGCCCAGCCTATATAAAGCCCCCGGCCCTGTGCCGGGGGCTTCTTCGTTTGCAGGCGGGGTTCGTCTTTCAGGAAGCACAAGATTGGAATGAAGCCACCAACGGGGCCGATGATATCCGGCATGTCGCGCATGGAGCGCATGGAACGAACGACAAGTTGGCCTTTTCGCATTATATTGGATCACTATGATGAATGCTGCTCCATACCGCTCCGCTGATGTGCAGTGGAAAATTCCTCACCCCGAATTCACACCTCTCGTCGGGCGTATCTTTTAAAATGCGGAAAAATGGCGGGGTTTTGTTGAATTTCTCGCCGTATCAACACAGCAGATCGGCGGAGTCTCAGACCGTCTTGCCGAACAGCGTCTGCGCGATCCAGCCGGCGATGGGCGCGAAGAAGAAAGTGCTGGCGAAGCGGATCAGGGCCAGTCTCCAGCCCAGGATGCCCACTTCGAGGGGCAGGCGGCTGAAGGCCCACAGGGACCAGCCGGTGAGGAAGGCGACCATGGTGCCGACGCCGGCCCCGGCCCGCAGCAGCCCGGTGGCGATGGGCAGGCTGACGTAGGGTCCGCCGGGAGTCAGGGCGCCGGTCAGAGTGCCGATTAGCAGCCCGCGCCAACCGGACTCCAGCCCCACCCAGCGGGAGATGAGTTCCCGGGGCAGAAAAGCCTGCACCATGCTGGCCACGATAAAGGCGCAGACCAGCATGGGGAGGATCTCGATGATCATGTTCAGGGCCGATTTCAGACCGGTGAGGTGTTCGCCCTGCCCGCGCCAGAAGCCGACCAGTAGCAGTGCAAGGGCCAGGACGCCCATGATGATGGTGGGGACCAGCATGTTTGATTTCCTCTGCTTTTTAGCTGTCATGATATCTAATCATTCTGGATCAGAAGTGTAAGCGCCCAGCAGGAGCTGGCTTATTGCTTACTATCCCTTCTTGCCGTGCGTAAACCGGTAACCGGAGTGGATTGTTAGCCACTTTGAGCCATAGGCCCCTTTAATATTCATCAACCGGCAAGACGCCCACCTGCAGGCGCGACGGGTGCTTCAGGGAACGGTACACCCGCTGGGTCGCCTTGATGAAGTCCTCCTCCCGGGCCTGGAAGATATTGTCCACATACTTCTGCGGGTTGCGGTCCACCAGGGGGAACCAGGTGCTCTGCACCTGGACCATGATCCAGTGACCTTTCTGGAACGTGTGGAGCACGTCTTGGAGTTCGAAGG
>JBGVTM010000160.1 GCA_041862535.1 Candidatus Neomarinimicrobiota bacterium
GCATTCACCTCCATGAGACGGTAGTACGTGTGAGCCAGTACTTCGCGCTCTGGCATCAGACCGGCGTAGGCGTCCAGAAAATCGATATGGGTGGCCACCCGCAGCAGAGATTGGTGTTCGTGCTGACCGTGAAGATCAATCTGGGAAGCGGTAATGGTTTCCAGGTCGCTGAGCTTGATTGGCTCGTCATTCAGGAAAATCCGGGAGGCACCGCCCGCGCGGACCACCCGGCGAATAATCCAGGTATCTTCACCGCTGACTAATTCACCCTCCACCACCGCTGCCTCTTCACCGGTACGGATGATATCTCCGGCGGCCCGACCTCCTACCAACAGGCCAATAGCATCAATCAGGATCGATTTGCCAGCACCGGTCGCCCCGGTGATCATGTTCAGGCCCGGACTGAAAGAAACTTCCAGCTCACTGATAACAGCCAGGTTCTTAACTAGTAGGCGCCTGATCACGGTAATATTTCCACCCAATGTACAGCAAGCTGCCGAGCACTACCCCCACCACATCGGCCACCCAATCGGCTAAGCTGTTGTCCCGACCGGGGATCAGTATCTGGTAGGTCTCATCTAGGGCACCAAAAGCAGCTGCTATGAGCAGGGTAAATAAAAAAAGCTGCCCCAGTACCATCACCCGATAACCCGCAGCGTGGCTGACTAAGATGCCGAAAATGAAGTATTCACCCATGTGGATCAGTTTGCCGTGGGTCAGCCATTTCACATCGGGGAAGCTCTTCCCGGGAATGGAAGATAGTCCGATAATCAGCACGGCGTACAGGAACGCCCATAGCGTAGCCCGCTTCATACTATGCGGTCAAACTCGGCCAGTGCCAAAGGAAGTTGCTCCAGTATGTGGAGGCTGGTCATACCGGCAGCGCCATAACGCTGCCGAACCTCATCGCCGGCCCATCCGTGAAGCCACACTCCCATTGTGGCTGCTTCGTCGCTACTGTAACCCTGACTGAGCAACGTGCCGATCACCCCCGACAACACATCCCCACTGCCGGCGGTAGCCATGCCGGGATTGCCGGTACTGTTCACTACAATCTCCCCGGAGGTGAGCAGTGTCAGCGTGGGGGCTCCCTTCAGCACCACCGTATGCGGAAAATACGCCTGCACCTCACGCAAGGCACTCACCGGATCGGCCATTACCGCTTCCAGATCATGGTCAAATAATAGGGCAAACTCCCGCGCATGGGGTGTAACCACCAACTGGACCTCCGCCGCCGTCAGCATATCCACATTCCCGTTGAAAGGAGTGAGACCATCAGCATCGAGCAGCGTCGGCCCATCCAGATGCTCAAAAATAGCCCGCACAAACTCCTTCACCTGAGGACTGCGAGAAAGGCCCGGCCCCAGAACTACCGCCGTGCACCATGCCAGCGACTCCCGGATAGCCGTTATGTGCTCCGGCAGAAATGTGCCCCGGTTGTGATCCTCCAGACTCAGCGTAATCACCTCGGGCATAGTCGGGACATATAAATGCTGAATGCTCGAAGGGCAGGCGGCGACTGTGAGGCCCGACCCGGAAAGAATAGTGGCCCTGGCTGCCAGAACGGCCGCACCGGTCATACCCAGCGAACCGGCGATAACCAGGGTTTTCCCCTGACGGTGCTTGAAGGTTCGCCGCGGCGGAAGACGGTACCACCGGGCAAAATCATCCCGGGTGAACTGGGTGATGCCGGATTCCTCCTCCTCGAAATAGCCCGGATCAAAACCGATGTCGGCCACCACCAGCTTGCCGCACATATCCGAACCTTCATTGATCAACAACCCCACTTTGGGATACCCCATCGTAACCGTCACATCCGCCTGAACCACCTGCTCCCAAACCTGGCCCGTGTCGGTATGCAAGCCAGTAGGAATGTCAACGGAAAGAACCGGTCCCGAAAACTCATTGATCGCCTGAACCCATTGAGCTATCGGGTCCCTAACGGGTTGATCGACGCCTATGCCCAGCAAGGCATCAATGACTAAACCCTGATCCGGCCAGGCCACCTCCTCCGGCAGGACCTTCTCCCTGACGTTGATCCCGGCTTCCTGGTAGGTGGCACCGACAACCTCATCCATTTCCTCGGTTTTTCCCAGCATAACGACGCTGCATTGGTAGCCCCAGGAAGTAAGGAAGCCAGCCGCTGCAATCCCATCTCCGCCGTTGTGGCCCTTGCCACAGACCACCAGTATGGGACGGGTCGTATCACTTCGCAGCAGTTTACCCGCCTCAATGGCCACGGCCCGACCGGCATTACGCATCAGATCCACTTCAGTACGGGTCCCCGAACGGATAGTATACCGGTCCAAGGCGCGACAACTATTCGTAGTCAGAAGGTTAATCATGGAGACTCAAGCACGGCTGTAGCTACGGCGTAATGGTCCGTATGGCTGATGGACACATGGATCTTCTCATTGCGACCAATAGTACTGACGAGCGGCGCCCCGCTGGGATGGCGATGGACCGGGATCTGCTTGAATAAAACTAGCTCCGTGCGACCGGCCGAATAGAGGGCCTTCTTTACCGCTTCCTTGGCGGCAAACCGACCGGCAAAATGCAGCGCGGGCCGTAACTGCTGCTGACAATAGATGATCTCATCCGGCGTGAAAATACGGCCTAGAAACCTGTCCGCCCACTTCGCAATCAAGGACTCAATGCGGGCCACTTCCACCAGATCGTTCCCGACATAAATCATGACAAGTTCCGCTCCCGGATAATGTCGATCAACTGGTAAATGTCTGCCAAGTCATAATCGGCCCCCGATTCCTGGACATCCAGAGTGTCACCGTAGCGGGCGAAGGCCGTAGTCATTCCCACCTGTCTGGCCCCCACCATATCTCTCTCAGGCCAATCACCCACCATCAGGGCCTCCTCAGGCTTGATCCCAAGCAAGTTACAAATTTTATAGAACGGTTCGGGAGCCGGTTTTTGCACCCCAGTATCATCAAAGGTCACTACCGCGTCAAACAGATGGTGCAGGTTGAGATAACACAGACGCATCCAGGCTTCGCGACTGGGAGCATCCGAGACCACTCCCAGCTTCAGCCCCATCTTGGCTAGCGTCATCAGGGTCATGTTCACCCGGGGGTAGAGCATCAGGGAGGCCTCCCGGGCACGACGATAGGCCACAATGGCCGACGCCAGATACCTGTAGTCCACCTTGCCGGTGGCCTGCCGCAGATATTCATCAAAGACCTCCTGGTACTCATAGCCCTTCTCATCATAGATCTTCTTAATGATCGCGACAGCCTGCTCCTTTACCACCATCAGGCCGGCCTCCACCATGGCATCCACAGCAGCCCGGATGGCGGCATCCTTCATCTTCATGAAATCAAGAAGGGTATTATCCAGATCGAAAATGACCGCTTTAATACGGCTCCGCATACCTCATCCAACCAGAATGGGAAGAATAAAGCCCCGCCCTGTTGTATCCCGAGCGGGGCTTGTATGCTTCAGCCAATACAAGGCTACCTGTTAGGGGACTCTAATTGCTTCAGTTCGTACTCCGCACTTCTGCGGATACTGGCATCGCGACCTTTCTGAGCATTCCTGAAAGCCTCGATCGCCGCCTGCCGATTGCCCAGCGCCTTCTCCGCCAGTCCCTTTTCGTACCAGGCATATTCAAACGTCTTCTTCAGGTCGGTGCTCCGTTTGGCCATCTCTCTGGCCTTTTCATAATTCCCAAGCTCATTATAGACGTGGGCCAAGCGCCAGGCAGTCACGTGATTCCCGGGCTTGAGCTGGACCGCCTGTTCCAGGTATTTCTGCGCTTCGGCCCAGCTCTCCCGCTCGCTGTAAATCTCACCTAAGTATTCGGCAACATCCCCATTCTTGGGATTGATGGTAATAGCGGACGTGAATAGCTCAATAGCCTCATTGGGCCGGTCGCGTCGCAGCACAGCCCCCAGGCCCTCCAGAGCCTCATCGGATTTCGGATCGTGAGATATCGCTGCCCGGAGAACGGCCTCTGCTTCTTTCAATCGGCCCTCTCTCCGCAGAATATCCCCCTTGTCAATATAAGCGATAATGTAATCGGGCTCGACAGCGATGGAACGGTCCAGGGCCTTAAGGGCAGCAGCGTTATCGCCCATCATCCGCTGGCAATAGGCGATCTTATGATAGGCTAAATAAAAGCTGGAATCCAGTTCAGTGGCTTCCTGATAGACGGCCAGGGCAGATTCCCAATCGCGGGCTCGCAGAAGACGGTTACCCTCATTGTACTTGTCAGCTACCAGATTGCGCAACGCCGCGGCGTAGCGGGGATCATTAGGGTTGTAGCTCTGCGCCCGGCTAAAAGCCTCAGCGGCCTCTTGCAGTCTCCCAGCCATCATCAAAGCCATCCCCAACCCAAAATAGGCGCTGGCAAAAGTAGGATAGTCTTCAATCACCTTCTCGTACCGGGCGACGGCCCCCATATAATCCCGCTCGTCGTAAGAGCGCCTGGCATTACTCATGTCTGAACTCAGCACCGCGATTCTCTCAGCCGTGGCACGGTACTCTTCGTTGCGGGGATCATTCTCAATCGCGGCATCAATGTTCTCCTGGGCACCCAGCAGATCATCCTGAATCAGTGCTATTTTGCTGAGCTCAAAATAGGCCGGCGCATAGGTGATATTGGTCTCAACGATGGTCTGGAGCTGCTGCTTGGCCGTATCGTAGTTCTGCGCCGCCATGTTTTCCCGGGCCTTCATTAATAGTTCACCTAAATCCTGGCCCCCAACCGCAGACACCAAAATGGCGCTGGAAACCATGATCAGAGCTATTCGTAACCGTCCCATCTTAACTACCTTGTATTGTTACCTCCAAAATACATACGCCGCCCGCTTTTAAAAGGTTCAGGCTATTAAATATACCTGTCCGCCCTCCCTGCTGAACTCCTGTCCCCTATACTCACAGTGCTCTGAATATATGAATATATAATAGTCTTCTCACTTCGCTACCGGAATAGCACCCATCAGCAAGCTATGATTTACAGCACCTTAAAGCAGCAAATCAGGTTGTGCCGAAGGCGGGACTCGAACCCGCACAGGATTTCTCCCACTGCCCCCTCAAGACAGCGTGTCTACCAGTTCCACCACTTCGGCGTTTGTATACTACCCATCACGGATTTGGAGGAGGTTGGTCTTCACTCGGAGGCAAAGGCAACTCCCCTGGGCTGGCGGCCTCGGGCAACTCCATTTCAGTAACCGGCTGCAAAGGGACCGTCTCCCGTTGGGCAGCCCTCTGCCGCACGATACTATCTTCGCTGCTCACCCGCGGCCGGCCCACAATGGATATCAAAATCGCCAGCACCATGAACGCGGCCGCTAGACCGGTGGTCAGCCTAATCATCAATTTGTCCGCTCCATGACCCCCAAACATCGCCGTAGAGATGCCGCCACCTAAACTGCCGGCCAGTCCACCACCACGCCCCGACTGCAGTAATATCACCACAACCAATAGGATTGCAACTAAAACGTGAAAGAAAATTAAAATACCGTAAATCAAGGATTCACCTTAGTTTCTAGCATTGAAATTTCTGCAATTTTATAGTATTCGTCAATATCCAAGCTTGCCCCACCAATAAGGAAACCATCCACACCCGGCGTGCGCATAAGCTCGGCAGCATTAGTGGCTTTGACACTGCCACCATATAACACCTTGACCCGATCACCGGATAACGTGGAGAACAGCTCCTGGAGAATTGCTCGCACCTGGGCGTGGGCTTCACCCGCCTGTTGGGGAGTGGCCACGACGCCGGTCCCAATCGCCCAAACGGGCTCATAGGCGATAATCAGCTTATCAACCGGAAAGGTCTCCAGGCCCGCCAGGTCCTCCTGCAGCTGCTGCCGTAGGACTTCCTCGGTAGCACCACCCTGCCGCTCTTCAAGGCGCTCACCAATACAGAGAATCACCTGAAGTCCCGCATCAAGGGCCGCCGCTATTTTCGCCCGAATGTCTGCATCCTGCTCATGAAAAATGTGGCGTCGTTCCGAATGCCCGATGATCACCCACCGACAACCGCACGCCAACAGCATGCGGGCGGACGTTTCCCCCGTATAGGCGCCCTCCGCAGCCGAATGCAGGTTCTGACCACCCAGCTCAATGCGAGTATCCTTCAGCGCCTCGTGAATGTGAAAGAGCCCCGTTGCCGATGGAAACAAAATAAACTTAACTCCGGAGAGATTCAAGGCCTTTGTCCTCAACTGGCAGGCGAATTGGTACCCCTCCTGAGGCGTCTTATACATCTTCCAATTGGCAGCGACGATCGGTTCGCCGTTGCTCATGTCAATACCTCCAGCGCCGGCAGAACCTTGCCGGTTAGCAGCTCCAGCGAGGCTCCGCCCCCGGTGCTGATATGCGTGAAGTACTTGGGATCTGACAATTTATCAATTGCGGCGGCAGAATCACCGCCACCCACCACCGATAGGGCCCCCTGCAATGTAGCATCGGCAATGGCGGCAATGATCATCTCGGTACCGGTCTGGAAGGCCGCCCACTCAAACACTCCCATGGGACCGTTCCAGAAAATGGTGCGCGCCCCTTCCAGGGCCTGACTGAATTCAACACAGGTTTCAGGTCCAATATCCACGCCGATCTCCTCTTCCGCCAGCTCCTCCAGGGGAACTACCCGCCAGGCAGACTCTGCCGACATACCCTCCGCCGCTACCACATCCCGCGGCAGGGAAACCTGTACACCGCGGGATTCGGCTGCCTTCAGAATATCGCCGGCCTCTCCAAGGAGCGCCTCATCCACCAGCGAGCCGCCTACGTCAATTCCCCGGGCTTTGAGAAAGGTGAAGGCCATGCCGCCCCCGACAATCAAGCGATCCGCCTGATTTAGCAGCTGGTGGAGAAGCTCCAACTTCCCAGCCACCTTGGCACCACCCAGAACCACGGCAAACGGCCGCTGAGGAGCATCCAGTTTGTCCCGCAGGAATTGAAGCTCCCGGGCCATCAGAAAACCGATGCCGGCCTGATCAAAATGGGCGACCACCCCGACATTGCTGGCATGGGCGCGGTGGGCGGTCCCGAAAGCATCATTGACGTAGACCGTCCCGTGACGGGCCAGGCGGGCAGCGAAATCGGAATCGTTGGCCTCCTCACCCGGATAGAAACGCAAGTTCTCCAGAAGATGCACCTGGCCGGGTCGCAGCTGCCGGCTCACTCCCAACGCTTCATCAGACACACAGTCCGAAGAAAATAAGATGTCCTGCTTGAGTAGAACCTCCAGCTCCTCGGCTACCGGCAGCATGGTTAAATCCGGAACCGGCCTGCCTTTGGGCCGACCCAGATGAGACATCAGAATGACCGCCGCACCTTGCTCCAGGCAGTACTTGATCGTTGGCAGGGCCGCCCGGATACGAAAATTGTCGTCCACAATCCCATCATCCAGCGGAACGTTAAAATCGACCCGCATGAGGACCCGCTGATCCTTAAGATTGAGTTGCTCGATTGTCTTCATGACTCAGATCACTCCAGTACAAAAAAAATTACTCCCCTTTTAGCGGCGTCGCTACCGCTAAAACGGCCACCTCCCCATAGCCCCCAGCCCTCAGCGCCAGGGCACAGGCGGAAGCCGTAGCCCCGCTGGTCAGCACATCATCCACCAGCAGCACGTTCCTTCCATCACCGGCCCGGCTGGTCCGAAAGCTGCCGCTTACATTCTCACGGCGCTCCTCTAGCGACAGGCCCGTCTGAGAGCGCGTCCAGCGGTGCCGCACCACCAATCGATCCTCCATAGGCAGCCCACTCCAATCGCCCAGCCCTCGGGCCAAGACCCCCGACTGGTTATACCCCCGCTCACGCAGCCTGGTACGGTGCAGCGGGATGGGCACCAAAACATCAAAATTACCCCAGGGTATCTCCCCCTCCATCAGGCGAAACACCGCCTCACTGAGCCGATATCCGATCCGCCGATGCCCCTGGTACTTCAACAGGTGAATCAAGGTCTCCATCGCCTCGTCATAACGGAAGGCGCACCAGACGTTGTCCAGCTCCGCGTTCACCAGAACCCCCTCCTGCCACTGCCCCAGACCGGTCGGGGACAGGCTCTCCAGGCAGTGCCTGCAGACGGAGCGCTCGCCATCAAGCGGAGCGCTACAGAGCACGCACAGTGATGGAAAGAGGAGCTCGAGTGGATTGGGTAAGTGGCCCATTATCGGCTTCACTCATCTGTCAGGGGCACCTGGCTGGCTGCCCCGTAGAGGGCTGCCAGGTTACCCAGCTGGGATGGCACCACCTTGAGATTCTCCCGCGGCAGAGTGAAGATGTGGCGCTGCAGGCTCTCCAGCATGGCCGGGCTGAAATACTCCCACGCCCCCGCCATGGCGCCGCCCACTACTATGATATGCGGGTCCAGCAGGTTTACCCCATGGCTCAGCGACAGACCCAGCACGCGCCCGTATTCCCGCCAGGCCGCCAGGGCCGTAGCATCTCCCTCGTCCGCCAGCCGGCTCACCTCTTCGGGCGAATCAGCCCTGCCACCCAGGCTGCGATAGGTCCTCAGCAGCCCGCGGATACTGACATCCTCCTCCCAGGAATGGTCTTCCTCTCGCCAGACTGACAGACCATATTCAGCCGCGGTTCCCGTCGCCCCATGAAATACCTTCCCATTCAGGACAATGCCCCAGCCAAAACCGGTACCCAAAGTTACCCCCAGCACGTAGGGATACCCTCTGCCGGCCCCCCGGTGGGCCTCGCCTAGCACAAAGACGTTGGCATCGTTGTCCAACCAAACGGGAACCCCTGCCGCCACGCTCATACGGGGCTTTAAAGCAAAGCCATTCAGGATCGGCATATTGGGCGTCTCGATGACCGTACCCCGCTGGATGTCCAGGGGGCCGGGGGAACCGATGCCGATACCCGCGAGGCTGTCTGGACCGTCACCCAGCTCGGACATACCGGCCTCAATGCTCGCCAGCACCTGCTCCACCAGCGCATCCCCGGAGGTCAGCGAAGAAGTAGGTACCGCAGCACACCGTTGGACTAATTCCAGATGGTCGTCGAAGAGGCCCGTCTTGATTGAGGTACCCCCGATATCGACACCAGCGGCATACCTGGTCATGATCGGTCGCCTATGGCGTCTGCGACGTGTCTATTTCCGCCGGTTCAATCAGAAGGGTATCAACAAGGGTAGTATCCACGGCGAGGGTATCAGGAATAATAAGATTAACCGCGGAGGTGTCAACCACCAGGGTATCCGGTTCTGCCTCCGGTTCCGGCACGGCCAGGGTATCGATAGTCACCGGCTCTGGCTCTACAGTTTCGACTACTGCTGGCTCCGCAACCTCCGCTTCCAACTCCACTGCCGGGGCAGCCAGGGTATCGATTATTACCGGCTCTGGCACTACAGTTTCGACCGCTGCTGGCTCCGCAACCTCCGCTTCCAACTCCA
>JBGVTM010000161.1 GCA_041862535.1 Candidatus Neomarinimicrobiota bacterium
CCAGTTCAATAGTACGGCCGGTCTTCATCGCCAACGCCCAGAATCTCTCGGGGGTAATTTCCGGCTCTACTTGTGCGGCCAGAGCATAAACACCAGCGATGTATGGGACCGACCAGCTCCAACCTCCTTGACGATAGAAAACGTATTTATCGCTGCCAGTAGGACAGGCTATCGCTCGTGAGTCCATGGGAACGAGCAGGCGGTCTCGTGCACCATCGTAATACTTCTTTGCCCACACGCCGAGGCAGTATTCGTATGACTCGAATACATCGGGATTGGCAAAAGGCTGACGACCAAGACCATGAAATTTAAAACCATGAACTCGATCGATACAGCAAGATACAACGAAAATACCGGCAGCTTTTGCCTCTTCGCATGCTGCCATGATTTCATCATAACCATCATGCGATGGTAACCAACCTGTTGACATAGAAATAACTCGGATTTTTCGATTCGCGGGTAGCTGGCGATTGATCTCCAAAAGACGTCGAATCGATTGTGCCCTGTAACGGAAGTTATATGAGGGATCATTGACCGTGGGATAATCACAATCCGATGTAGCAATGTAGTACAAATCCGCATCAGGCGCTACTCCGACGGTTTTTCCAACAGCTATCGAAGCAACCGCGGCGCCGTGCATTGGTGAGCGGGATATATCCCTAACGTTGTTTTCCTCATATAGTCGCACACGGTCGGTATACTCTTGATGCTCGGTTAAGAGTGGTTGGTCTATGATAGCAACGCCCACACCCTTTCCTGTAATACCGCTTTTGTGAAGGGTGCGTACACTCAGCCCCGGATTCTTTCCCAGTTCCATTATCTTCTTTGGATCGAATCCTTCTGGCATGTGAGCGGATTCAGGCCACACTGTCCAATCATCAAAGCATGCGTACAGCAGGTCGTCGATAGCGTTACTTAAGTCGAGCCGTGACAAGTCGCCGCCTCGTAGAAAAACCTGATTCCAATCTGTTGACTTTGGGTCATACTTGGGAAGAGATTTTATCTCACCCCGCCTTAAACCAAGCGGCTGTGGTCTCCGGTCTATCTTGGGAAATGTAATCGGCCCAGGCGGCTGTTCGCTGAGCATTATCACCTTTCTACTGTCTCTTGCATTACTATCACTATGACCACCCGCTGTCCGACGAATGCCGATCTCTATTATCGTCCTTTTCTTCTTGTGGATTTCAAACACGAGACCCTTGTCTTTGTAAGTGAGTACGTCCGCTCCCTTCCCCTCTCTTTGCTGGAAGTCGTCACCAAAGGCTTGTTTGATTTTTTGCTCCGAGTCACCTACTCCCAGGCCGTTGGTGAATTTGTAGAGAGTACTATGCACGCCAATCCCTTTGACTGAATCGTTATCGATCTCAAAGGCAATATCATCAAAAATCATGTTATACCTTCTCGGAAGATTGTTAAGGGTGTAACTTTCATCCCCTAAATGAATTTTCTTTGGTTCTCCCAGCTTTCTCAACACCTCGTCTTTGCTCATGCCAATCGTATATTCACCAACTCGCACACCAGGCACGATGATATGCTTCGATTTCTCCTGTTGACTTGCCACTACGAAGTGGGAGCCAGCAAGGAGAATTCCAACCAGACCTAATAGTACTGTTGTTACTCGTCTCATGACTTGTTACCTCCTATTGAGTTAATCTGAAAAGTAGAACCACCACACTAATTTCTATCTCTCGCTGGGCTTTAGTTTCCGCTTCTCCTGCCCGGGCTCGAGGGCCAGATCAAGCGAACGCTTAACACGCCAGCATCTTTCTGGTCCTCTTTCACCTGGGAATACTTGGCTTGAGGCGTTTGACAGCCTCAATGAATCCCCTGGGATTTACAACCGGACCAAGCTTGGTTCGGGTTGCGGTCTCTTTCCAGAGTTCCACGATCTCATCCGGTGAAATCCCGGGATGCACCTGGAATGCCAAGGCTGCCAGCCCGGCCAGGTAGGGCGCAGCCCAACTGTTGCCCCCGTGGGTGTCAAAGGTATAGACATCTTTACCCCGGTGACTGGCCATGGACCGGTTCGCAATGGGCACATAGACCGGCGCATTTCCGTCACCAAACAGGTGGCTGGGGCCATAGTTGTTCGGATCGTCCGGGTCTTTTCCCACGATTCGTTTTATGGAGCGATATGGCATGAAACCCTGCTTGTCACAGGTCACAACCAGAATGCCCTTCTTTTTCGCCTTGGCTACGGCCGCCTGCCATTGATCGTAATGAGCCCACCGGCAAAAGTCTATTGAAATGCTGATGACACGCACTTTCTCGGATGGAGGCAAGTTTCGATTCCGTTCAACGATCTGTTCAACCGTTCGAGCACGCTGACGATTGTCCCAGATTGGCCCCATTGGCACAGCATAATAATGCAGGTTCGCCCCTGGCGCCACACCGCAGGTCTTACCTACCGCAATACTGCACACCGGCGGCCCATGCATACCGTCGCCTTCGTCTGAGATTTCGATCGCACGATACGACTTGATCCGGTCGGCGTATTCGACATGATCCCTCCGCAATGACATATCCATGATAGCTATACCCACGCCGCTGCCGTTAATGCCTTCTTGATGGAGGCTGCGCACTCCCAGGCCGGGATTCTTCCCCTCCTCGAGACGTCTGCCTGGTTCAAAACCCCACGGCAGAAGACCAGGTTCCGGCCATACGGTGCGACTGTCAAACGGCATGCGTTCCAGGAGGTCGCCCTTTTGCGACAAATCAAGCCGGCTGAGATCCACGGCACAAAAACCATAAAACCATCCAAACTTCGA
>JBGVTM010000162.1 GCA_041862535.1 Candidatus Neomarinimicrobiota bacterium
GATCCTGGCATCCACCGCCTGCACCTGCTCCGCCGACTCCGCCTTCGGAATCAGGATAAGATGCACCGGCTGCGGAATCACCGCCTCCAGGTCCTGAAATCCCAGCTCACCCTGGTTAATACGCACCATCGGCTCGGAACCGAACCAATTGAGTACCCTCAACGCATTACGCACGATGAAGCGAGCGGAAGCCTTCTCCACCGGCGCCACCGAATCCTCCAGGTCCAGAATGATGGCATCCGGCTGATGAATGCCGGCATTGAGCATGAACTTGGGCATGGTGCCGGGAATATACAGCCGGCTGCGGCGGAAACGGTCCCGCTGGCAAGCCAGGCGGCAATGCTCCTGCAACTCGGGTAAAGACACAGCGTCGATTTCCGGATGGGCCATCTTCACGGCCGCCTCGATGCGCCCCTGGATAACAAAAGGCAAGGCCCCGTAGTCCTCAATCTGAAGGCTGCCGTTATTGATGCCCAGATCGGCCAGGGTCTTCTCAGACAGCTGGCGGATGGAGGCGCCATACATTACTGCCACCTTGGACTCCAGCTCGATAGCATATCCGCCTGAGGTCTTCGGCTGATAGCGGATGATGCAGTCCGAGCGGATCTCCTCCTCGGGATCGGTAATGGGAATGCCGGAGATGAACACGTTATTCATACTGGAATCAGGTCTCCCGAACTCGCTGAAAGAAATTTACACCCGCCAAGCGCCGGGTGGGTTCGCAATTGGGGATATTAGCGAGGGGATCATGAAGTGCGAATGTGGAATTGTATATATAATCGTATGGAGGGCTGTATCAGACCCTACCCTTTCGGCGGGTGTATCATGTCAGTCGCGGATACTCCCGCAGGTGGTCCTTTCAGCTGTCGTTGCTTACAATGGCCACACCGGCGCTGGTGCCCAGGCGGGAGGCCCCCGCCGCCAGCAGCTTCCGGGCATCCTCAGCGCTGCGGATACCTCCGGCTGCCTTTACCCCCATTTTGTCTCCTACCACCCGACGCATCAGGGCGACGTCCTGCTCGGTGGCGCCCCCTTTACTGAAGCCGGTCGCGGTCTTGACAAACTGAGCGCCCGCCCGCTGGGCCAGGAGGCAGGCCTGCTCCTTCTCCTCATCCGTGAGCAAAGCCGCTTCGATGATCACCTTGACCGTGCGGCCGGCAGCGGCCTCCACTACCGCCCGGATGTCGGCCTCCACCTCCGCATCGCGACCGGACTTCAGAAAGCCGATGTTCATCACCATATCCAGCTCGTCAGCGCCTGCGACCGCCGCCTGCGCCGCCTCCCGAGCCTTCCACTCAACCGGCAGAGCTCCCAGCGGAAATCCGATGACGGTAGCCACCATGATTCCAGTGTCCCGGAGAAGCTGCTTGCACAGGCTTACCCATACCGGGTTCACACACACCGAAGCAAAACCGTACCGCCGGGCCTCCCCGCACAGGCTCCGAATGTCCCCTTCAGTGGCATCGGGCTTCAAAAGCGTATGGTCTATTTTCGCAGCCAGGTCAGTATTCACATTGCACCCAAAATATGATTCAGCCGGTCCGCTCAATGCCGACAAGCTCGCGCACCTCTGCCGCCAGCTCCTGGGCGGCCTCCCGCGTTGGTGCCTCGGCATGAATGCGGATAACAGGCTCCGTATTGGACTTGCGCACATGCATCCACTTATCCGGCCACTGCAGCTTGAGGCCATCCAGCGTGATGCTCTCGGCATCGGGGTAGCGCTCGGCAATCCGCCGTAAGACCTCGTCTGTGTCGTGGCCGTCGATGGCAACTTTCTCCTTTATCATACAGAACTGGGGGAGCTGCGCTAGAATGGCACTGAGCGGGAGTGCCTCTTGCGCCAATCGATCCAGCACCAGGGCGGCCCCCACCAACGAATCCCGTCCCAGATGGGACTCAGCCAGTATGACCCCCCCGTTGCCCTCGCCGCCGATCTCGCCGCCCACTGAGCGCATCATTAACACCACGTTGATTTCGCCCACTGCCGAGCGGACAACCTCGATTCCGTAGCGCCCGGCCACGTGATCCAGCAGCATCGAGCTGGAGAGGTTGGTGGTCACCGGCCTCCGGCTGCCGGTGCGTCGCAGAAAGCCGTCCACCGCCAGCACCTGGGTCAATTCCTCGCCCGGGGCCGTGCCGGTTTCGTCCACCAGGGCCAGCCGGTCAGCATCCGGGTCTGTGGCCATACCAATACAGGCACCATTTTCGGTAACTGCCCGGCACAGGTCGGTCAGGTTCTCGGGCAGGGGTTCCGCTCCCCTGGGAAAGGTACCATCGGGAGTAGTATGCAGGCGGATCACCTCACAGCCCAATGCTTCCAGCAGCGTCGGCAAGGCAAAGGAGGCGGCCCCATTGACCGTATCAACGACCACCTTGAACCGCTTGCGGAGAATAGCCTCGGCATCGATGCAGCTCAGGTTCAGGGTATCCAGGATATGCAGGCCTATCACGTCCAGAAGCACCTTGCTTCTGGGGCGCCTGGAAGGAATTTCCGAGGGCGCTTCGATCTGGTCCGCCCGGGCAAACAGGACCGCGGTCTGCTCAGCATCTAGGAAACAGCCGTCGCTGCCAATAAATTTCAGCCCATTGTATTCGATCGGGTTATGGGAGGCCGTGAGAACGATAGCTCCCGCCAGATGCTTCCGGGGTACGATAAACTGGGCGGTCGGGGTAGGCGCCAGATCCGCAATGATCACAGGGCGCCGGACCGTCTGTAACGCCTTGTTGGCCGCGGTCAGGAGCTCCGCGCCGTGCGGCCGGCTGTCCCTCACCAGAAGTACCGGCCCGGCGGGCTGAATAGCCGCAAAGGCCTGCACATAGCGATACACCACCTGGGCATCCAGATCTCGCCCTACCACACCACGAACCCCGGAAACAGTCCGGATTAATCCCATGCCGGTTCCCCTT
>JBGVTM010000163.1 GCA_041862535.1 Candidatus Neomarinimicrobiota bacterium
AGCTCCAGAAACCGGCGTCTGCTGATGTTATCCATGACCTATACCTCTTTATAAATGGTTGCGATCTGGAAAAAATAGGCCTCCAGCCTTGATGCCCGCAGCAGCCACTTCCAGGAAACGGCACCAGCCAGTAACAGCCCTGAAAGTCCGCAGCAAAAGTAGACCAGCTCGTTGGCAACCGATGGTATCGAGAGCCTGGCGTAATAAGGAATCAGTACACCGAGCAAGAAACCCACCAGCGGTATGCCATATTGCACCAATGCCAGTCTCGTTAACATACCGGGCGGTTCGGTCAGTCCGACCCTTTGGCCCACGCTGGCCAGAAGCCCATTTCGGGCACGCAGAACTGCCCGTCTTCTGATGCCGAAGCCGCAGATCCTCCGGGCACCGCAGCCCACACACGCCTCAAGACTGCCAACCTCAACCAAGGCCGTGTCCCCCTGCACCGATTTGACTACCCCGCTACCGATGATGGCCGGGCTCATTGCGGAGAGACCTCCTCATTCATCACCGCTTGGTTCTCAAACACAACCAGGCAGTCGGTCGGACAACGGTCAGTCGGCAGGGTTGCTTCCTGTCCATACAGATTGTAGTCAATGACCGCGAGGTTATCATCCATAATAATCTGGCCATCGCTCACCGCCCGCACGCATATCTGACACCCGATGCAAGCTTTCGTACACATTCTGCGCGCCTCCTTGGGCGCATCATGATTCTTGCAGAGAATAAAGAGCCGGTGTGATTTGGGATGCAGCTCGATAACTCCCCGCGGGCAGGCGTCCACGCATTTTCCACATCCCGTGCAGCGATCCTCCACCACCACGGGCAGGCCGTTATCATTCAAGTACAGCGCATCGAAGGGACACGAATCAATACAGTCGCCATAACCGAGACAGCCATAGGAGCATTGCTTTTCGCCGCCCACCATCAGATCGGCCGCCAGACAGGATTGAATGCCGATATACTCGGCCTTTCGGGTGGCTTCTGCGAGACCACCCTGGCACATGATCCGGGCGACTTTCGGTTCAGTAATCGTGGGTTCAATCCCCAGAAGGCCCGCGATCTCCTCGATCGCATCCGAAGAGGCCACATTGCACGCGGTCAGCTCCGCCTCACCTGAGACCAGCTTCTCAGCATAATGCGCACAACCGGCATAGCCGCAGGCGCCGCAATTGGCCCCAGGCAGGGCCTCGGTCACCTCCCGGATGCGGGGGTCCTCCACTACCTGCAGTCTCTTATTGGCCAGCGAAAGGCCCGCCGAGAATAAGGCCCCAAGGCCTCCCATGCTCACCATCGACACCAGTAAGGCCGTCAGATCCATATTACTACATGCTCGCTAAGATCATGTTTCTAAAAGACATCATAGGCCAGGCTCGTCCCCCTCAAATCGATATCAGGCCGCTGAAGCCCATAAAGGCCAGGGCCAGACTGGCTGCAATTATCATCGTGATGCCCGCCCCCTTGAAGTACCGCGGTACATTGGCCAATTCCAGTTCTTCCCGGATACCCGCCATGATGACCAGCGCCAGGGTGAATCCGGCGCCGGCCCCGATGCCGAAAACCAGGCTCTCGATGAAATTATAATGCCGCAACACGGCGAACAGTGCCAGCCCCAGAATGGCGCAGTTAGTGGTGATCAACGGCAGGTAAATACCGAGGGCATCGTAGAGTGGCTTGCTGATCTTTCGAACGAACATCTCCACCAACTGGACCAACGACGCGATGACCAGGATAAAGGAGACATACTCCAGTATTTCGATATGATAGGGTACCAGGAGCAGGTTGTAGATCAGCCAGGTGACACATGCCGAGATGGTCATCACGAAGGTCACGGCCATCCCCATACTGACGGCTGAGGACAGTCTTTTTGAAACCCCTACGAAAGGACAGAGGCCCAGAAAGTAGGTGAGCACAAAATTGTTTATAACCGCCGCGGAGATGAAAATAAGGATGATCTTCACGCTTTTGCTCTCCGTTCATTGATCCAGTTCGAGAGGCCGATCAGCAATCCGAGCGCGAGGAAGGCGCCAGGCGGCAGGATCATCACCAGCCAGGGCTGGAACCAGTCCCCCAGCACCTGGAGGCTCAGGAAAGTCCCCGAGCCCAGGATTTCGCGAATCGTTCCCAGGATAAACAGCACCGTCAGAAAGCCCAGTCCCATCCCGAGGGCATCCAGCAGCGAGCGCCCGACCCGATTCCTGGAGGCGAAGGCTTCCTGGCGGCCCAGGATCAGGCAATTGACCACGATCAAGGGTACGTACGGGCCGAGGGCCTTGCTGATATCGGGGAAAAAAGCGGCCAGAAAGCGGTCGGCCACGGTAACGAAAGTGGCGATGATCACAATGTAGCTGGCAATCCGCACCTGGTGGGGTATGACCTTCCGCAGCGAGGAGATTATGATACTCGAGCTGACCACCACAAACGTCGTGGCCAATCCCATGGCCAGCCCGTTAATGGCCGAATTGGAAACCGCCAGCGTCGGGCATAAACCCAGCAGTGAAATGAGCACCGGGTTCTCATCCCAGAGGCCCTTGACAAATTCGTAGCTAATGGCTGCTTGACGCTTGACCATCTCAGGATACCTGCTCGAGGTAGGACTTATAATCGGATTTGGCCCGCTGCAGGGCCTCGTTAAGGATTTTGACCACCGACCGGGAAGAGATGGTGGCGCCCGTGATGGCCTGAATTTCGGTTTCCGTCGCCGGGGCCCGGTTCTTGACCACCGTGATCTCCGGTTCGGTCTGCAGGCCCGTAAACTGCGCTGAGAACCAGTAGGGATTCGCTCTATTGGAGGGGTCGACCACGATCTTGGTGCCCAGTCCGGGCGTTTCAATCTGTTCCAGCACTTTGATGCCCGTGAGGCGGGAGAAATCCAGCTCCGCCCCGACCATCATGCTGATCACGCCCTGAAAGCCGCTGCCCTGCGCAATGAAAGCAATCCCTACCGGTTCACCGGAAGCCTTTTTGCCAATATATAGCGTCTGCTCGGGGAGGGCCAGTTCCTCGTAGTGGTCGTGCTCCGGCAACACATCAGCGATGGCCGACCTGAGCGCCACCAGGCGGTGATGCTGGATCCTGGGGGTCGTATAGCCGTCCCAAGAAGAGAGGACCCCGCCGGAAACGGTCACGATCACCGTAAGCACCACGATCATTCTGGCTGACGTGCTCATGCGGCCACCTCGCCGAAAGGTTTAGGCTTGGTGTAGCGGTTAATGAGCGGAGTGAGGGCATTCATGAGTAGTATGGCGTACATCACTCCTTCGGGCAATCCGCCGTAGAGCCGGATTATGATGAGGATCACCCCCGCACCGAATCCGAAAATCCACGAACCCCTGGGT
>JBGVTM010000164.1 GCA_041862535.1 Candidatus Neomarinimicrobiota bacterium
CTTGATGAGTTTGAGCAGATGGCTGCAGCAGCTGGATTCAGGGTAGAGCGTGTCTGGACGGATGAACGGCAGTGGTTCAGTGTCCAGTACCTTGTAACAAGGTAAAGCTAGCCCGGTAGCATTAGCGGAGCACAGGTTATTTACAAGGCATGAGCCGCACCATGTCTTTCTCCTTGAGTATTTGCTCAAGAGCCGACACAGTGTAATCAATATCTTCCTCCGTAGTATAACGGCTCAAGGAGAACCTCACCGAGCAGTGAGCCTCCTCTTCAGTTCTTCCCATGGCAATAAGAACATGCGTGGGTTCCGGAGAGCCTGACTTACAGGCCGAGCCTGAAGAGAGCGAGATGCCATGCTGGTCCAGGGCGATGACAATAGATTCACCACGTAAGCCGGGGAGAGTCAGGTTAAGCGTATTTGGCAGCCTATTCGCCTGGTGACCGTTCAACATGGCATCGGGCACCAAATTCCTGATACCTTCCTCCAATTTGTCCCGGAGGTTGCGTATCCGCGCGGAGTCCCGAAGCGTGTATGTGACCAGTTCCGCCGCTTTGCCCAGGCCTACGATAGCCGGGACATTCTCTGTACCAGCTCGTATTCCGCTCTCCTGTTTGCCCCCGTGAATAAGTGGCTCCAGTTCGATTCCCTTCCTGACATATAGAGCCCCTATGCCCTTTGGGGCATGAAATTTGTGACCGGACAAACTGAGCATATCCACGCCGAGTTCTTGTATATCCACCTTGAGCTTACCTACCGCCTGAACAGCATCCGTGTGGAACAGTATGTCTTTTTCACGGCAAATCGAACTTAACTCCTTGACAGGCAGAATAGTGCCCACCTCATTATTAGCCATCATAATGGAGACAAGGATGGTATCCTTGGCTACAGCGGTGCGTAGTTTTTCGGGGTCCAGCCAACCATCTCTATCTACATCGAGATATGTAACTCGATAGCCATATCTCTCCAAAAAATCACAGGCGCCAAGTACAGCTGGATGTTCGACGGTGGTTGTTATGATGTGCTTACCCTTATCACGCATAGCAAATGCCGCTCCCTTGATAGCAAGATTGACAGCCTCAGAGCCACCGCCGGTGAAGATAATTCGCCGCGGCTGAGCGTTTATGAGCATAGCCACCTGGCGGCGTGCATTCTCCAAAGCTTCCCGGGCAATCCTGCCCGTCTGATGTATGCTGGAAGGGTTACCGGCATCCGCACTCAGATATGGCACCATAGCCTCTCGTACTGTCTCATCGACCTGCGTTGTGGCATTGTTATCAAGGTATATGCGACCTTCGGGCTTTATCCGTGGTTCCTGGGCGTCTGCTAAATCACTGTGATAGTCTAATACCTGTCTATTTACTGAGCATCGAGTCTCATCAGTACCAGATTCAACCTTTTGCACATCACACAGGAGTGCTTTATATACGGGAAAACCAGAGATGCTGTCGTAGTTGTTAATATCCGTAAGTTCATTAACATTCCATTCCTGCCATGCTTTTGGTCCGACAGGAGTTCCACCACCAAACATACATTCAATACATCCTCTGGCGATATCATCTGTAACTTTAGCCCTAAAAGGCACACTCCCTCTCGGCGTGATTACTCGCACCAGATCGCCGCTTCTAATATCCCTTTTCTCAGCATCTTCAATGTTAATCTCTACTATGGGCTCCGGGGTGTCAGTTACAAGCCCTTCAATACCGTGATGTTGGGATCTAAAATCAGTTTGGGGCCTTGCACCAGAGTTAAACACCAGAGGAAAGTTTCCCACTAATTTAGGACTCCCCAGCGGCCCCTCGGTCGGCTCGATGTATTTCGGTAAAGGCTCATAACCATATTCCTCCAGTATCGTCGACCATATTTCAAACTTCCCTGTTGGAGTGTCAAAACCAGGTTTCCCGTCCCTCCTTAAACCACCCTTCTGCCATTTCTTATACTCCATCATGGGTGTTGGAATTCTTACCCACCCGCCAGCTGCCTTCACATCCTCCAGGGTATATCCCGAACCTTCCAGGACAAATCAGAGCATTTCCTCTTCAGTCTGAGGAAACAGATGTCCGTATTCGAGATGCCTGGCCAGTTCAGCCATTATGATGTAATCATTGCGTGCCTCTCCCACGGGCTCAATTATCCTTTCCCTCAGGCGGAAAATTGGCCCGTATGTCATATATGCATAATTTTCAAACATTGTCGTAGCTGGCAGGACTATATCAGCATATGCAGCATCAGCCGTAAGCTGGCGATCAATACAGACTACGAAATCAAGTTTGGATAGGGTTTCTCTCCAAATCGGAGTTTGCGGCCACGATGTCAGCAAAGAGGCGCCGT
>JBGVTM010000165.1 GCA_041862535.1 Candidatus Neomarinimicrobiota bacterium
ATAAACAGAACAGAAGCCGAGAGGGCCTTCCAAACCCGTCTCCTTAGCCGTAAATCCCATGCTCGCCAGTACGGCAGCGCTTATTGCGCTGCTTGCAGCCCTACCGGCATGGTACGGCTTTGTATCAGTGCCAAAGTTGAGGCGTAAACCGGCAGCTTCCGAGGCTGCGATGCCGAGGGCCGTTCCAACTTGCTTGCTGTTCAGCCCCAGCAAATTAGCACAGGCAGCTGTGGCAGCCAGAGTACCAACAGTGGCAGTAGGATGCCAGCCCTGCTCAAACAGCCTGATAGCAATGGCACTGCAAATCTTGGATCCCACCTCCCAACCAACATTGTAGGCCTGCAGAACGTGTTTACCCGAGAGGTTCTGTTTTTCAGCCAGAGCAAAGACAGGGGGCAGAAGAACAACTGTCGGATGGCCCATCCACGTAACAGCATGGTCATCATAGTCCAGCGCATGGGCCAACGTACCATTGGCCAGGGCAGCAAACTGCAAGTTAGTTTTAAAACCTCCCCCGATTACTCCACTTACTGGCTTTCCGCCCATAGTCTGAACATATTCAGTGATGATCGTGCCAGCCGGTTCTCTCGAGCCTGCCAAGGCCACACCAAAACCATCCAAGATGCACATCTTTGCTATGTCAACCGCTTCTGCAGGGATCTTTTTGTAGTCAGTGCTCGCGATAAACTCAGCTATCTTTTCCGAACCCATCTCGTTTCCTCCCAGTCTAGGTTAGTAGCCTGGTGATCTCCGTCACGTTATTGACCTTCTCCAGATTTGTAACCAGCTCAAGTACCCCCTCTAAGTTCTCCCTTGGAATGGGCCTCGCCAACAATTTAGAGCAATCCCAGAATTTCCCAGTGAGTTCGTCCATGCTCATTGGGTTGAGATGATCACCCTTGGGATTATTGACCTGTTTAATGTGAAGTTTCCCGTCTTTGGTCTTGATCTGAATGCGGGCGGCGGTACATGCCTTGTTGATGTCATCAAAGCTCACCTCAGGATCTACCCATGATCGTACCTTCGTTGCGAGGAAATCAAGCACATCCCGTCTCTTTAGGGCATCCTCGGTGAAATCCTCAAAGCTGACCTTCCTGTTGAAAATGGCATTAACTACATTGTATGGGATACTGAACTGCAGATCGACCTCATTCCGAGGATAGTGCCGCACGCTTACGGGCTCACAGTAGTGAAGCGCCCCCTCGTCCACTCCCACGACGACTTCCTCTATCTGATCGGGGGTGATGTCATTTTCCTTTACTAAGGCCAAACTGGCCTCGACAGCCGTGTGGTTTCAGACAGCACATGGGTATGGCTTGTATCCGAGTCTAACCACGTCGAAGTATTCACCCAAGTCTTTTGTCAGGGGCTCAGGGTCATAACGACCCCCATGATACAGAGCAAAGAGTCCGGCTTCGCCCTCGATGTTGTTCGTTGTACCAGTGTACCCTCGCTGCGCAAGGTGCGCTGCCAGAATGCCCCCGCGCGCTGCTAGCCCTGGCTGAAGGCGCTTGGTCAGACTACCATCGTGCATGCATTGCTTATTGCCTGCTGCCTGGCTGTACGCAATACCAAACGCATTGAGCATCTGCTCCTGATTCAGGCCCAATAGCCTGCCCGCCGTTGCGCAGGAACCGAAGTACCCGTACGTGGCGGTCGGGTGGAACTGGGTCCATAACTGGGCCGCTTGAGCCAGCCTCAGCTCTATGTCGATACCGATCAAAATTGCGGTGATCAACTCGCTACCGCTCACTCCCCCCAATTTCTCGGCGACTCCAAACCCCGTGGGGACATTGACCGCGCCTACGTGAATCCGGGCCAGATGATACACATCGTCATAATCTCTCGCGTGAGCCATCTGACCGTTGACCAGGGCAGCTTCCGGTGACGGCACTTTGCCGCCGTGGATCAGAATGCTACTCTCCTCTCTACCTCCCCAGTACCTGACCTGATCGATCAGCGCTTGAGTTCCCTCGGCCGATGAACCTGCCAGGGTGGTGCTGAGGGTGTCGAGGATATCCTTCTTGGTGGCCCCTACCGCCTCCTGTGGAACGTCTTCATACCGCAGGTTTACCGCCATCCTACTGTACGCCACGGAGGCATCCTCCTGGCCCTCCTGTTTCTGCGGTGCCTCGGGTAAGGCGGCCGCCTCCTCCTCAGCAACCCAGTAGCACCCAGTCTCCGTACACACCACTCTACCTCTGGGTGTCATAATCTCCTTCTGCGTCTCTTCTGCCATGTACAAACCTCCCGTTTAGCCCCTCTCAAAAGACCCTGGTAAGGCCTACTCAATGACATAGCGGGCTATAGCAAATTTCTCCAATGCCTCCTCATCAATTTCCATACCCAGACCGGAACCCTTGGGAACTGTCACATAACCATCTTCTATGACGAACGGATTATCAACAAGCGGATCTTCCTCGGTGATTCCCATGACAAATTCCCCGGCTGGGAAGATGTTTCTGGTGGAAGCGTAGAAATGGGCTCCCACTGCAGCCTCTATTCGAGCCCCGTGTGCAGTTCCTCCCACATTCACGTGGCACGAGCATGATTCTGCCAATGCGGCAATTTTTTTCGAATTGCAAAGCCCGCCGGGCTTAAAAGTCTTCACACAGATGACGTCGGCGGCCTCCATCTTGAGAATGCGAAATGCGTCCTGGATAGTGAACGCACTCTCATCCGCCACAATCGGCGTATTGACCGCCATCCTGACTCTTGCCATCCCTTCCAGGTCTCGTGCGGGAACGGGTTGTTCAGCGTAACTCAAATCGTATTCTTCCATTCGCTGAATGGCCTTGATGGCGATTGAGGAACTGTAGCTTTCGTTAGCATCTATCCCTAAGGCAACATCGTGACCTAAGGTTTTGCGAATCTTTCGAAACGTTCGTACATCTTCTTGCCACCGCTCCGACGGACCTACCTTCAAGCAAAAGACTGTAATACCGTACTTCTCCCTGGAATGCATCGCCTCTCCAACCATTTTTTCCACGGAGTCCAAACCAATGGACCACTCCAAGGGGATCTTTTCATGGTATAGTCCGCCCAATAAATTGAACGCCGGCACGCCTAACATCTTTCCCATCAAGTCATACAACGCGTAATCTATTGGCGCTCGTGCATTCATGTTTCCCGGCAACACCCCGTCAAATTTGGACCAAAACAGCTCCAGATTGAAAGGATCCTCACCGATCATAAGAGGCGCATAGAAATCCCTGATCGCTGAAACCACACTCTGCGTTGTCTCCCCGTGAAATGGCTGGATAGTGCGAGCCTCTCCATTGCCAACCATACCATCGTCAGTATAGATTCTCACGAGGACCGGTTTTCCTTTGAGCACGCCGGACTTGGTAGGTTCCAGCACTCCCCTCGAAATTCTTCGCCGAAAGCTGGGCGAAATATCCAGTGGGACCACTTCTATCTTAACGATTCGCATGGGGTCATTCGCATGGGGTCAGGTCTCATCATTATGACAAAAATTCGCCTCTTGGTAATCTCTTCCGCGGTGTTGTTCTACTCGGCTGCTAAAAATTGGTTTCATCAATATCTCGCAGTGATACCAAGAGGTCAATCCAACCGTTATGGGAAACACCAACGAAGGTCTTTAACCATCTGTCCAAGAGAACATTTGAAGTGATAAGTGATAAGAACTCGCTTTTTGATAGGGGAAGTATAGGAGAAATGGGGTTGTGTGTCAACAAAAATAGGTCACAATATATGGGGGTCTTGGGTTATCCGGCTGCCCGGGGGGATTGTCAGGGATGCGAGGGCAGGGGAGGCGGGGCTTCGCGGCGGCTGAAATGCTTTGGAGTCGCGGGTATCTTGGCTAAATCAGGGTAAACCCCTCCAACCGAATCCGATTGACAGTTTAAGGATCAGGGTGCATAAGTCTCAATCGGATAATCCGGGTCTTTGTGGACGTCGTTCTCAAAGGATGGGATCTGGGAATCCGAGTAATCTAAGTGGATTTGTACGGGTAGAATTTGGACCTCGGCGGAGACCTTCTGCTGACTACCCAGAGTCCCAAATGCCTCAAAATTTTATTACTGACTCCCCGATTAATTCAAGATGAATCATGGCGTTTCGACCTGATCCCGGTTATGCAATATTTGAAAGGGAAATAAACAGTCAGAGAGCATGAGAAAACCGAGGATTGCAGTTAGTACTAATTCGTTCAGCACTTGCTCGAAGAAAGGGGTAGAAGAGAAGATTGACTTGACTCGTAGATCTGCTAATATGGGCGTAAACCTCCCGCTGAGCTGAACCTGGGAATCGGGCAGAGCGGATGTGGAGTTTGTTCTTTCGGATGAAGAGAGGGGCGTATCTATTTTCTTGTTGCCTCTGGAAAAGATTCTTGA
>JBGVTM010000166.1 GCA_041862535.1 Candidatus Neomarinimicrobiota bacterium
ACTAGCCTTGGCATCCCCTCGCCTGGCTCGGGGCAAGCCTTGGCGGTTTCATATTTTCTTATCTCTGCGTCTTTCCGGTTAATTTTTTCCCCTTTTTCGCGCACCTCGTGCATTAGGCGCACCAGGCGAACGACAAACCACCTTCAATGGCTTATATTCCGGCACGATGATAATGCCGCCGCCATATCGCCCCGCCCTGCCCTTGGTCCCGCCGCAGGCGGTGGCTCCCGGTTCCGCAGAAAGCGGGGAGTTTACCCCGCGTAACGAAGTGTAGCGGGGCTGGATGTGGAGTAGAAAATTCTACACCCCGGATTTACCCCTCCCGTCGGGAAAAACTTTTAAAATGCTGGATTTTGTATGGATTTTGTTGAATTTTAAGGGCTCTTCCTGGTCACGCTTTGGCGGCCGGTCACATTGCTCTTTCATATAGCCCGATTGACCGCGGGCATCCGGGGGGTACCCCTGGGGGCGGTATCAAATCCTCCGTCGGGAAGGTGACCCTATCATGATACTGGTATGACCCCAATACGAACCGACGGTGAGCTTAAAGACTTCAAAGACTTGCGATTTCACTTGAAAGTGCTTAGAATTGGATACCTCTTGAATACCAGTTTATACCCGGCCCCGTTCCAATCCGTCTCCAAGGATCGGGGCCATTATTTTCCAGGTGCTGAGTAGCTCTTTCTGGTATCCGCTGTAGTGGGGAGCGTGACGAGGCTAAGCGACTGGCATCGTTGAGATTACTAACTGTGGAAACCCGTTGATACTAAGGTCTTTCTGGTCTACTTTCAAATCCTGATTAAAATAGCTTTATTAGCCGGGTCATTGATATGAGCCATGGCTGGTGTATAAGAAAAGTCAATCTGCAATTCTTCATCCGAGGCGGGGTGCGATGAAGAAGGTGAGGGTAGTCGTATCCGGGAGGGTCCAGGGGGTGTGGTTTAGGGCTTCCACTTATGATAAGGCTAAGGAATTTGGAGTAAACGGATATGTCAGAAATACGATTAGCGGTGATGTTGAATTCGTGGCAGAGGGCGAGGATTCTAAAGTGGATCGGCTCATTCAGTGGGCCAGGCATGGGCCGCCGCTAGCGCGGGTTGATCATATAGAAGTGGTTGTTCTGGAGTATGATAATGAGTATCCAGATTTCAGTGTCAGGCATTGAAGCCGCCTGTCAACTTGGTGTGGCCCCGCGCTATCCCCGCTACTGACTTCTGGCTGTTAGGCTTCATTGCGATGTGGAGTTTCTTGCTCCCCAGTATCCGAATAAGGTAAACTTGCGCGACAATGAAGGGATTGACAATCCCAGACAACCGGCAACAGCACGTACCTCACCTGAAAGTGGGGGGACGACCTCTACACCCATACCCTCAGCATGCTCATTTCTACATCCGCATGCGGCAGATTAGTCTAATCTTGGCACTGGCTCTGTTTGCCAGCTGCGCCTACTTCAATACCTTTTATAACGCCACCATCTATTATGACACGGGTGTGAAGGCTCTGGAGACGGCAGGTGCCTCAGGTAGCGCTAATATACCTAAACTGGCCAGCGATGCTTTCGGGAAAGCAATCGAAAAATCCTTGAAAGTCATCGAGAAGTATCCTGAAAGTCGCTATGTCGACGACGCCTTTTTCATCATTGGCCGGAGCTATTTCTATCGCCAGGAGTACGGTTTGGCTGAAAGGTATCTGCGACAACTTCTGCAAGAATATCCCTGGAGTCCCTTTTCTAGTGATGCCCGCATCTGGTTGGCGAAAGTCCATGCCCAGCTGGGCCTGACCGATATGGTGGAAGAGGACCTGGCGCCCATTCTCGCCTTACCTGATCCACCGCCGGCCTTACTTGCTGAAATCTATATGCTTCGCGGAGATATAGCCTTGCGCCAGGGAAATGTCTCAGCGGCTATTACCGCCTTCCAAAAAGGGGCGCAACTGGCTAGCGATGCCACTCAGCAGTCTGCCATCTACTACCAACTTTACGAACTAACTGAGGAACAGGAAGACTACGCCGCAGCCCTCGGCTTTCTGGATCGCTATGCGCGAACCACCCCAAGTGAGAGCGAACGTATCAACTCGCGGCTCACTCGAGTACAGTTGCTGCAAAAAATGGGTGACCTTGAAGGGGCATATAAGGAAATCCGCAACATGGTGTCGCTCACGGAATTTGCCAGTATCATTCCCGGACTACAGCTGGAACTGGGTAAAATCGAGCTTCGCCGAGAGAACTGGACTGAAGCCCTGAACCGCTTTGGTGAGGTCATTGATGAGTTCGCCACCTTGCCGGAGGCTAGCGAGGCGGCTTACCGCGCGGGGGAAATCCATTTCACCCAATTCTACGACATCGACCAAGCCCGAGACAATTTCAGGCGTGTTAAACGCAACACCACCTACTATCAACCTGCCCAGGTAAAACTGGAACAAATTGCCACCCTCAAAGACATGAATAAGAAGATCACCACCCTTCGGTCGCAGCTGGGCCTGGACAAGCCAGCGGAAGAAGAGTCGCTAGTAGAGGGGATTGCAATCCAAAGTCCTGGGGAGGAGGCACTCCCGGGTAAAGCCGTGCAAGAAATCGACTCAACCAGACCCGCCCTGGATACCGCTGAAGTTCGCCAGAATCTGGCCTATGCCATGTATCGACTCGGTGAAATTCAACTTTTTGAAATGGAGGACGTTGGTAACGGGCTAACAATTATGGCTGATATCGTGTCCAATTTCGATAACACCGAAGTCGCCGCCCAGGCTGCCTACGTGCTCTATACTCACACGCGAGACAACCCGGATCAGGCTACCTTCTGGCGGACCATCATCCTGGAAAAGTATCCCACTTCACCTTATGGCTTGCTTCTGAGTGCTAGGGGTCCAACGACGGGAGATCGCGAACTTGATTCACTGATAACCCTTGCCGATGAAGCCATCCCTCATAATCCGCGCCGGGCACTTTATCTTTTCCGAAAGATTCATGAGCAATTTGGCACGGAGCAATCATCCTATGCCATTGCCTACCTCTACGATGAGTATCTGGCCCAGCTGGACAGCGCCATTGTTGCTTATGATGAGTACCTGTCGCTCTTCCCGACTGGAATGTTTAGTTCGGACACCAATAGGCGGCTCAACTTTCTCCGGCGGATCAAGGCCGGTCTCCCATCAACTGAAGATGAACCTGAGCCCGTTACAGCAGAAGGAATTAACCAGGAGGTGGTAACGGACACCCTGTCAATAGAGGAGGATGTGTCCCCGGTACGGGAAGTTCCTGAACCATAGTCCGGCATTCAACATGGTAATCGAAGAAGCCAAGGTGCGCTCAAATGGTAGGTTAGCACAAGGGATCTATACCATGGAACTCACCGCACCGGTGATTGCCTCCTCCGTCCAGCCCGGCCAGTTTGTGAATACATTGATCAGCGAGGGGTGGTTCCCCCTTCTCCGGCGACCAATGAGCGTCGCATCCCGCAGTGATGATCGCATCGGGCTGATCTATAAGGTGGTCGGTGCGGGCACCCAAGCCATGGCCAGCTGGACCCCCGGACAGCAGGTGAATTTACTGGGGCCCTTGGGAAACGGCTGGACCGTTGATGAAGGTACCTTTCCCGTTCTGGTTGGTGGTGGCGTGGGTATCGCTCCCATCAGCTTCTTGCACGAGGAATTGAAGGACCACGGTATTGAACACCACCTTCTGATGGGTGCCCGGGATGGCTCGGAACATTACCTACAGCATGCTCCCGAAGAGAACATCACTCTCACTACCGACAATGGAACGGTCGGCATAAAGGGCACGGCCATCGACGGGCTGAAGGTTGTCCTAAACCTGTTGAGCAGCAACTCTGTCACCATCTTCGGCTGCGGACCGCCACCTATGCTTGTAGCCTTGAAGCTGTTTGTTAATGACCAGGGACTTCCATGTCAACTGGCTACCGAGGAGATAATGGGCTGTGGCTTTGGCATTTGCCAGGGGTGCAGCGTGGAGCTGAAAACCGATGTTGACCATCACCAGCCCAGCTACCGGCAGCGCTTCAAACTGGCCTGCATCGATGGACCGGTTTTTTGGGCCCATGAACTCGCGTGAGCTCGATGGTGGATCTCACTGTCACACTCGGTGATAAACTAGTCCTCCAGAACCCGATTCTCACCGCCAGCGGTACCTTTGGCTACGGAGACGAGGTCCCGGAGCTGGTGGACGTGAACCAGCTAGGGGGACTGGTTACAAAGTCTATCACTCGTCATCCCCGGGAAGGCCATCCACCGCCGCGAATTGCCGAGACCTCTGCCGGTATGCTCAACGCCATCGGCCTAGCCAATATCGGAGTGGAACGCTTCTGTAATGAGAAACTGCCTTATCTGGCTGAGCTGAGCACCGCTGCCATTGTAAGCATCGCCGGCTCCAGTTTCGAAGAGTACCAGGAGGTGATGAAGATCATTGAGGGACGGCAGCCGCGTATTATGGGCTATGAGATCAATATCTCCTGCCCTAATGTGCATGATGGGGGCATGGAGTTCGGCGTCAGCACCTATATGACTGAAGAGCTGACCCGTCACCTACGGGAGCTAACCGCGCGCTTCCTGATAGTTAAGCTCAGCCCGAACGTAACGGCCATCAGTGACATTGCTAAGGCGGCGGAGCAGGGAGGGGCCGATGCAATCAGCGCTATTAATACCGTAGTGGGTATGGGAGTGGATCCCAGGACAGGCACATTCCAGCTCAGTACTGGCATTGGTGGTTTGTCAGGCCCGGCGATCAAACCCATCGCGCTGGCAGCTGTGTATAAGGTAGCCCAGGCAGTGACTATCCCGGTCATCGGGATCGGAGGTATCATGACCGTCGGGGATGTTGTGGCTTTCGTCCGGGCAGGTGCCCACGCAGTGCAGATTGGAACGGCCAATTTTCGGGATCCAGGAATTGGGATTCGCCTTATTTCCGAACTAGGTTCTTTTCTTGAGGAATTGGGCGTAAGCCGCCTTTCTGAAATAAGGGGGAGTGCCCATTGACGTGGGCTTCACTGCAGCGGGTGGTTGTCATCGGAATGGGGATTGCCTTCATCAGCGCGGCCTGTGCACCTGCACCCCGGTATACTTCCGACCGAAAGCCGGCGAAAAAAGAGGGTACGTCCAGTAGAAGAATTACACCTCCTTCAAAGCGCCCTCCCTCAATGAAAGTCCGGCCCGGAGCAGTCTTCGTCGGTATTGCCTCTTTCTATGGACCTGACTTTCACGGCAAACTCACTGCCAACGGTGAGGTCTATGATATGTATGGGCTCACCGCTGCTCACCGTACCCTGCCCCTTAATACGATCATTCGGGTGACCAATCTGGCCAACAGCAAGAGCCTGATTGTGCGCATCAACGATCGCGGTCCCTACATTCAAGGACGCATGCTAGATCTTTCCTATGGCGCCGCTAAAAAGTTGGGCTTTGTAGCCAAGGGCACCGCTCGTGTGAAGGTAGAAGTAATTGAGTTAGGGGACGACGAGTACATGAAGCACCTACCCGGTAAAGAATGAGACTGGCCTTCCCTGAGGCAGGCTTATAATTTTGCCGACCATGTCCAGCCCATCCAGCAAAGGCGATAAAGTAAAATCGCGCCTACTGGTCTTTTTCCTGGGTATACCCGCCCTACTAGGTATTATCTGGCTGGGAGGGTGGGTCTACGCCCTGTTTGCCACCGCTGTTGTTATCCTAGGTTTACAGGAATACCTTACTCTCTTACGTCGTGGGAAGTTAACGCCACGCCCGATCCCGGTATATCTAACCGCCCTCGCCATCCTGGTTGCCTTCACCTATCATGTGGGTTTGTTTGGACAACGCCAACCCTGGGAAACTTTGGGATGGCAGTTTTTTGCCATCGTGTTTCTCCTGGTGATTATGATTCAGACTTTGGAAGTGTTGCGTTCTACGGGCACAGCCTGGTTGAATCTCTCAGCTAACGTCCTAGGTGTATTATGGGTAGCCGGTTTCGGAGGTAGTTTCATCTTAGTGCGCTCCGCTGATTTTTCTGCCTATAACACCTCAGTGGATGTGGCTTTTCGGCTTACCCTATCACTGTACGTCACTGTGTGGATCTGTGACACCCTGGCTTATCTAGTAGGCCGACGCTTTGGCAAGAAAAAAATCTTGCCATTGGTTAGTCCCAAAAAAACGGTGGTAGGCACTGTCTCCGGGATCATTGGGGCCCTGATAGCAATATTTCTGTTGGGCACCTTGGGATTCCTGCCGCGGGAAATCTTTCCCGTAGCCTACCTGTTCATTCTGGGACTGATCGTGGGTGTCGGTGGGCAGATGGGCGACTTTGTAGAGTCCCGGCTAAAACGAGATTTTGGTGTCAAGGACACCGGCTCCTTACTACCGGGGCATGGGGGGATTCTGGACCGGTTCGATTCCCTACTATTTGTCATGCCTTTAGCTTATCTGTTCCTTAAACTGGTGATGTTGCTGTAAGGCTCTTGTTTAGTTAGCCAGCTTTTTGCGCGTTAACATGGGCACTATATTAATTATAGACAGAGATGTGAGGACGGTTGAAGTCCTGAACCTATTACTTGATGCCCTGCGAAAACCCTTTGAAGTAGCCAGTACTCACTCGAATGCAGTCCGTATCTATTCCACAGGTCAAGTTGAAGCGATTTTTATGAATCCCGAGTTGCCAATGGTGGATCCTAAGGCACTCGTGGACGAATTTGAGGTTGTCGCTGCTGATCGGAATCGTAAGCGTGCCCCAGTGGTGTTTCTATATACTAACGACGAACTGGTCCGCCGCTACGAACTGCGTAAGGTGCCCGAAAGCCAACTTGTACGGAAGCCTGTGCTGATGGAGCATTTCTATGCCCTGCTCGATGATATGGGTCTCACAGAATTGGCAGTGAGCGTGAGAAGCCAGCGTGTAGATGAGCGAATTCAGCAATTTGCCGCCTTCATCAAGCAGTCTGAAGCCTGGGTCGACAGGCTCAAAGAGCGTCTGGTTAAATCATGACCGATGCGGTAGTAAGGCAACAAGACCTTGATCTGCCGGATGGTGTCCTACGCCTGACCTCATTGTCTGAAGATCGGCTGATTCTGGCAGAGCTGATCGAAGGCTCCCCAACCAGGTACGATATTCTGACTACCATTGGTGGGGCGGGTATCGCCCATGGTATTATCGAGCGGGGCGTAGATGCGATTGCACAAGGCTATGAGGGACAAGTACCCGTTGCCCACGCCGAAGTGATCGAATTGCCGGGACAGACATCTTGCATAGGACTTGACCTGCCACTGGTGGAGGAAGTGGCGGTCACGGGCCGGTTCGAGAAACTGAACCAGGTAGACGTTTCCTTTCCTGTGAAAGCCGGTCAGAGTATCCTCTCGCTCAGCGCTCCTCCTCGAATAGTCATTCGCTATCCAAATGGGCAAGATCGCGTATTGTATGAACATGAGCCCATTGATTCCGCACTATTTGCAGGAAAAAATACCTCTGTCAACGAAGAGAGTAACACTGTTCTGGCAAGCATAGACGGGCTGGCTCACCGTACCGTCTATGGTATCGTGTGCGTATATCCCACCGAGAGGGCTTTCGGCATTGGAAGCGCCCACGGAAAGCTGTGGAAGGAGTCGGCCTTTGTCATCGAGCAGGACATTAGCGATAGTTCCCATATAGAGACAATATCCACACTTATCGTGAGGGGTGCTGTACACGGGTCTCTCCTCCAGGCCGCCGGCAACATCCAGATCTCCTTCGCCGCTGACAATCCTACCCG
>JBGVTM010000167.1 GCA_041862535.1 Candidatus Neomarinimicrobiota bacterium
GAGATCCCGGTCGATTTGATCCAGCATAGTTAAACGTAATGTATTATGAATAATCCTTATTTCGCAAGAATATTTTAGGATATTTCAATAATTTATTAATATTTTTAATAATGTTCACCTGCAACACGGTGCTAAAAGGCTCCCCCTTTACCGTGCGGTTGAATCCTCGACGTGAGCTCAGCCGAATGTTCACGCCGATGCCTAGCTGAGCATATGAGTCGCAATAACCGCCGCAGCGAAAGTATTGAGCCAAAAAAGAAGTATCTACTTAAACTACTTGTCCGAATGGATCCCTTCGGGAAAGGAGTCGGCATTTAATTGCTCTTTTAAGACTTTACTTTAGCGAAAATAACTGTAAGACTATGTCTGAGATTTCTTATTCCTTTTTCTGAATATCTTATAGTGCTTTCCTTACATTAGCAGTTGCCTTTCGCTATCACCGTCCGAGAGCACTATCCTGTAAGAGTTTCTCACCGACGGTAAGCCCTTAAGGATCATAATCATGCTGCCTGTCCCGCCATCAGTCCCGCTGAAAGCGGGGCCGCAGGCTGGGCATGTCAACTACCTGGCGGCTGACAGTGATTATTGGCAAGAAGGGACAGCTTGCCTGAACTATAATTCTTGACGTTGCCGTTTATTTATAATATCTTGTATCCGCAGCGCTCCCTCGTGGTGAAGCTGCGTTGGGGCGCTTAGTGATTGTTTTTCCCGGGAGCATTAATACAATGAGGGAGCCTTTCATGACAGCACGTTCCACAAGTGTCCTTTCCCTATCCTGTGGAGCCGAACTTCCGGCCGTAACAGCAAGGAATGCTCAATTTCTTTTGCGCGAGCTGATATTAGCATCTCAGGTGGCTATAATGCGACTTTACTCTTATTATTACCACTGGCAGGGGCAAGATATGCAGGGTACTGCCGTCGCCTCGGGCATTTATCTTGCGGTTCTGCCAATACAAAACATGCACGCAACAAGAAAAATCCTACTCTTGAAATAGGAACACTTCACTCGCGCTGAAGGGTAAAAGGGGGAGCCATGAAAAGAACCACAATATTCATCATTATCCTGATGGGGTGCAGCTCAAGCCTTACCCAAGCCCAAATCCCTGAAATCGACACCCTGCAGTATTTTGATTATGATAGCCTTGGCGGTTACTGCTATATGACCTTGGGCGATGTTGAAGGTTGGTACATGCGATTTGATCCGCCCGAGGAATGGGATCGCTATAACGTAATACAGGCGGACATAGTCATCAGCGATAAAGTCTCTTTCCCGATCCTTGATTGGCTCTTTTTCGGTTCCGACAGCGGGATTCTGAGTGACACCGGATATTATCATGCATCTCAGATTTCAATTTCAGACAGCACAGATGTATATCCCAACTGGAAGAGCTATGATCTATCCCAATCGGACTTGAAAAACTTGCAGGGCTCGTTATGGCTGACAACGAAATATGATGTGGTTGACTGTGATACGACCAAGATTAAAGGCCATACTTTTTTTGAGGTTGTATGGCCACCAAACACTCTCCATCTTACTTATGAAGGAGCCATCCGCCTAGTCGTCCAGAAGAGCGGGACTGTCGGGATAGAGAGCGACATGGGATACCAAGAAAGAGCAACGGCGGGCCATACAGTCTTATCCATGTTTCCCAATCCTACCAATAGCCATACCTGGATTCATGTCAATTTGAGTGGGGAACAGATTGGGCACAGTAAATCACTTACGATTTATAATCTTTTAGGCCAAGCCCTTTTCAAACAGATACTGAACACTGGTGAAAGTAGACATTACTTACTCAGATGGCCTAATGATCATCATATGGTCAACCATCTTCCCTCAGGAATATATCTGGTAGTCCTTGGTGAAGGTGAAAATGCCGTTATTAAGAAATTAGCCGTAATAAAATAGGGGGATATATGTCAACCAGAAACCAACTTTCAATTTCACACAAGGTAATTGGAATTATGCTTGTGTTGATAAGCATCTGCTATAGTGAGCACCGAATTTTTGTGATGACAGTAGATGGTATTGGTGACTTTAATATTATTCGGAAAAATAATATTATAGAAACTGGTTATGTTAATCTTGACGATATCTTGTACACATATGAAGCAACCAATCTTGAGAAAGTATATCGTGGCCCGCATCCTCTTGGCAGACGTCTCTATACAATATCATTTCCTGAACAGAAGCCTCTTGAAAGGATAATGAATGAATTATCAGGCACAGGAATTTTTATTTATTTTGAACCTATTTACCCTCTGCCCCTTGCGCAAACCGAACCGAATGATTCCCTCTGGTACGGTGAGCTGGGCCTTCAACAGATAGAAGCAGAGTATGCCTGGGATATTTCTACCGGCAGTGATCAAATCATTATATCCATCAACGATACAGGTATCGATTACGCGCACCCGGATTTAGGTCCCAACATGTGGCAGAACCTGGGTGAGGATGATGATGGGGATGGTAAGGTACTGCAATGGAACGCGTCATCTCAGGAATGGGAGTTTGATCCTGGGGATATCAACTCTGTGGATGATGATAATAACGGATATGTCGATGATTTTGTGGGTTGGGATTTCTGGAATAATGACAACGACCCCATTCATCCCCACAATAATAGCTGTCATGGCACCCAGGTGGCAGGCACCGCTGCCGAGACTCTGGCTGGCTGAGATGTATTGGAGAATCGGCAGAGAAGCGGAAGCATTTGAGAAGTTGCAGGAGATCCTTTCCATTCAGCCTAAGGTGATGACAAACGAGATCGGAAGCATAAAGCAGGATGCGCTTAGGCTTTTAGAGATTTACGGCTTTAAAGGAATTTCTCCATAGCCAGTTGATATCAACAAGTCTTCCCTGGTTTTCTGGCGGTTTGCTTCCCGTTTTTTCCCATTTCTCCTTCAATCTTCAATCGACAATCTTCAATCGTCAATGTACCATTCCCGGCGCTCTCTTCCCCCGCCGCTAACTCGAAACTTGTCCCTAAGGGACCCCTTTGGGGAAACCTGAAGCTTCTTTTTTCGCACACCAGGCACACCCTTCTAAAACAGACCTTTAACCCATGCTCCCGGATCAATGTGTCACCCATGTTGTGAAAATAAATTGTAACCTATGTCCTGGTTCGTTCAGCGCCTTTCCCCCTCGCCTTAAGGAGAGGGGGCGACACTCAGTGAGAGCCTGCCCTGAGCGCAATCGAAGGGGGGGTGAGGTCGCGCACCTCGCGCACCAGGCGAACGACAAACCGCCTCCAATGGCTTATATTCCGGCACGATGATGATGCCGCCGCCATATCGCCCCGCCCTGCCCTTGGTCCCGCCGTAGGCGGTGGCTCCCAGTCCCGTCTAAAATCCCGCCATAGGCGGGGCAGAAAGCGGGGAGTTTACCCCGCGTAACGAAGGGTAGCGGGGCTGGTTTTGGGGAGGGAACTTTTTCAACAGGGAGATTCACACCTCCCGTCGGGCAAAACTTTAAAAATGCGGAATTTTGTATGGATTTTGTGGAATTTTAAGGGGTCTCCTTGGTCCCTTTTTGAGACCGCCCCGCGCTCCCCTTCACCCCTTCTCCCGTTCTCTTCCTGGTGGCCTCCCAGCCCCCGGCCCCAGATCTCAAGCCCCCAGGGTCGGCCGGTTAGTAGAACACGTGTCGGTTGTCGATAATCCGGGCCTGCTTTTTCAGGTCGGCCAGCCAGTTATTCCAGATGGCATTTGATCGCTGATTGAGCAGTCGCTGGTGCTCGCTCTCCCGATCAGCCGCGTAGCGTTCCCAGTCGGGCTCCTTCCTGTCCACCAGCCGCACGATAATTTCACCCCGCTCCAGCCGGGTAGCTTCACTGACCTGGCCCGGCGCCAGGATTTTGAGCAACCCGGTCAGGATGGGGCTGCGGCCGATGCCCTGGAAACTGGCGTTGAGCTTAGCCGTGACGCCGGCGGCATAAATGGCCTCGGGGGTGGAATCGGCGACGGCCTGCCAGTCCATACCCCGGAGCTGCTGCTGTATACTGCCCATGATCAGGGTCACCTGCTCCTTGGCCGCCTCCTGTTGGGCGATGCGCTCCAGATTGCTGCGAACTTCCTCAAAGGGCTGTATGCCGGCCGGGTGAATTTCGGCCAGCCGGGCTACCAGGAAACAGCGGTCATTTTCAAAAACCCCGGATACCTGGTCCACTTCCTCCGCTTCGAAAGCGAATCGCACTGCCGAACGTAGCCTGCCCACCGGCGGCGGTAGGTATTTGTCGGAGATGCGCAGTGGCGGGGAGGAGGCGCTGTTGAAACCGTGGCCTTTCAGAGCGCTCTGGAAAGAAGAATCGGCGGCATCGAATGAAAATATATTCGCCTCACTTAGCAGGCGGCTCTGCGTCTGGGGACTGATATTGATCTTCAAGAGAATGTGCCGGGCATTAAGCTTGGGGCCGTCTTCGTCATCTCGCCGACCCTCAACTTTGATGACGTGATAGCCGAACTGGGTTTCCACCGGGCCGACGACCTCGCCCGTATCGGCGGCAAAAGCGGCTTCGTCGAACGGCTTCACCATCTGCCCCCGGCCGAACCAGCCCAGATCGCCACCGCTGGGGCCTGAACCGGGATCCTCCGAATAGTCCAGCGCCAGCTGGGCAAAATCCTCCCCGGCCCGGGCACGCTCGATCAGCTGACGGGCCACCTTCTCAACGTCCAACGAATCGACCCTCGTGGGTACCTTTTCCCAGAGAACGTACTCCAGAACGCGGCTCTCCGGCTGGGTGTATTGACCCCGGTTTTGACGGTAAATCTCCTTCAGGTCCCCATCACTAATGACCAGATCATCGGTGTTGATCTTGCTGTCGGTAACGTAGATATAGTCAATGGTGGTTTCGGTATTCCGGTCATACCAGGCCGATCTGATCTCCTCCTCGGAGGTGTAGGACACTGCCCGCAACAAGTGGGTCATCTTCTCACTCGGCAGGATACTGGCCAGGTAGGCTTCAACAGGCGCCCATTCGTTGCCTACGGGATTGTTGAGGGCCTGGAAGTACAAGGAGGGATCAAACTGGCCGTCTTTTTGGAAGGCTTCGTTCTGCCGGAGGAACAGTGGGGGATAATTTTCCAGCAGGTAGTAGATTTCATCACCGGTGACTTTGAGGTCCCGCTCATTGATTTCTTCGTTCAGGAGGATCAAGTTAACCAGGTTGTCCCAGGCCTGGGATTCGGCCTGATCAATCAGCCGGTCATTCAGCTCGCCGAACTGTTCCCTGGCCTGTTCATTTTGCAGGGAAATAGCCTGGCTCAGTTCTTCGATGGTGACCCGGTCGGAATTCACCGCCCCGACGGCATTCCCGGTCAGATTACTGCCAAATATCTGATCAATAATGTTGGCACCGCCTACCAGACCACCAATGGAAAGACTCAGCAGGAAAATTAAAAGGAACGCCCACAGAATAACCTTCTGGCGTTCACGGATGGACGTCATGGTTGCCATAGGATCATGACCCCATAAGTTTGTTGGCTGTTGGATTCGTTGCTATGTTCCCAAAACTCATTACTTACCGCAAGCTATTATAATTTACCCCTCCCTCTAAGCTAAAACAATTTGGGGGCCGATTACCGCACAGAATCGTTACTGAATTGACACGGGGGCAAGGCCCATCGAGATAATAAAAAAGGG
>JBGVTM010000168.1 GCA_041862535.1 Candidatus Neomarinimicrobiota bacterium
CCACCTGGCGGTGACCGGGTCGGCGGACCTGGTCTCCGGTCTCGTATTGGTGAGTGTCGTTATCGATATTGAGCGGATCGGCGACTACACAAAAAATATTTTCGATCTGGCCCGGAACCACACCGCACGCCTGACCGCCGGGAGTGCGGAAGCTAAGCTGAGTCGTATCGAAACCATCGTCACGCGCGAGTTTAAGGACATGATCACGGCTTTTAAAAACAGCGATGGAAATCTGGCCCGGAAAATCATGGCCGAGTATAAGGAGGAGGTTTCAGCTGCCTGCGACAGCATTACCCACGGCGTTGTTAGCGGGGAAATCAAAGACCTGGATGCCTGTAATGGAGCCGCCGTAGCCCTTTATGCCCGCTATCTGAAGCGCATCGCCGCCCATTCCCGGAACATTATCACCAGCGTGGTCAATCCCTTCGACAGCATCGGCTACCCCTACCCGGATATTCAGCAAGACCGTTGATCCAGTTCTACTTTCGGAACCTCGTGCTGGCTGGCGGGGCGGCAGTCTATCTGGCTCTCATCCTCCCGGATAGCGGCCTTAAGGCCCAGGGAGCACCGGCTGAAGCCGGACTCGCCGATAGGAAACTCGTGATCCAGGGCTTCATACAGGAAATGTATGAAGATAGCCGCTACCTCTCGGACACAACCGCTCACGGGGAAACCTGCACTAGCGCTGATAAGGTCCAGTCCAGCGGCTTTCGCTTGCGGCGCCTGCGACTGCGCGTCTCAGCCTATTGGCGCACCGGCACCATGGCCCGGCTGCAGCTGGCCCTCCAACAGACTGACTGGAAAAAGATCCTCGAAGACGCCTACCTGCAACAGGACCTGCTCGGCAACCGACTCAGCATCTACCTGGGGCAGCTGAAGGAACCCTACGGCCGTGAAGAACTCCGCCGGGTGTGGGAGCTGCTGGTCGTAGATCGCGGCTACCTCACAGCCGTACTAACCAGCAATAACTGGGCCTCCCGCCAACAGGGCTTGATGGTGGTGGCCAGGCTCGAACCCTCCGGCATCCCCATCAGAGTACAGCTCATGGTCGCCAACGGCGATGGGATCAACCAGACAGTAGACCCCACTCCCCTGGCCAAGCTCGCTGTCGGGCGCTTGACTATCGGTCCCTTATCATGGCTGGAAGCAGCTGCCAGCGTGGGCCTCCAGCATTTCGGCGCCGGCGACGAGTATTATTACGCCACACCCTTGGAGACGGCGCTGAACTTCACCAGCCTGAGCCTGGATTTCGCCCTCCGCCTCCCCCTCTCTGACCGCCTCCTAATGGAGTGGGACGGCGAGTTTCACGCCTTCGACCTCATTAACAAATTCGAAGTCGGCAAATACCCGCGATTCGGTTGGGCCGGGCATCCCTCCCGCTCCCAGGCTCAGATCAACCGGGGCGAGTACCGCATCCTTGGTGTGAACCTGACCCCTTCCCTCTACCTGCAACTGCCGGCTCGTAGCCCGGTGAAGGCCCTTGATCTGGCAGCAAGGTTCGAGCATGCCTGCACCGGCCACAACTTCTTCTCCAAACCCGGCTTCTCCTTCACGGCGGGCGAAGTGGCCCTGGGATTCCATTTCATGGATGCCGAACGCCAGAACCGCTCCCGGCTGCAACTGGCCCTGGCGCTGCTGTCACCCTCCATCGGCCGACCGACCCAGGACCTGCGCACCCTGAAAGTCCAATGGCAGGTGCGATACTGATTATGTTAAATGATCCCTGTGGGAAAGGAAGCAGCACTTAGTGGCTCTTTTTAGACTTTACCCTCAACGAATTGTATTATCCCCTCCCTGATCTCATCTCTTACCTGCCGGAAAACCGCTAGCACCTGCTCCTCATTACCCATCACCCGGGCCGGGTCCGGGAAGCCCATGTGCAGCCGATGATTCACCTTGCCGATAAAGGCGGGACAGGACCCCCTCGCGTCATCGCAAACGGTGATTAAATAATCGAAGTTTTTGGCGACAAAGGTCTCCACCGCTTTGGGATGCTGGGAAGAGATATCGATCCCCACTTCCGCCATGACGCTTACCGCCAGCGGATGCACCTGCTCGGCGGGGAACGTTCCGGCGGAGACCACCTCCCACCCGGGCCGCAACTGGTGCATAAAGCCCGCGGCCATCTGGGAGCGGCAGGAGTTGCCGGTACAAATGATCAGCACGCGCACGAATCCCTCCAGGGCAATTTGAGTGTAGGGGCTTACTGCGGTAAGCCCATTCCATCATAGGAATTCTGAATTATCACCCATAAGGATGAGCTTCATCAACAATCGTGGTACAGCTCGAACTCGAAGGGGTGTGGCCTCTGGCGCAGGTTGTCCACCTCCTCCCGGCGCTTGAAGTCTATGTAGGTCCGGATCAGGTCTTCGGTAAAGACGTCCCCCTTGAGCAGCCAGGCGTGGTCCTCTTCCAGGGCATCCAGGGCCTGATCCAGGCTCATGGGTGCGGTCACAATCCCTTCCAAATCCCGGGCGGAGGTGAAGAAAATGTCCTTGTCAAAGGGCTCGCCGGGATCGATCTTGCCCTGTATGCCATCGAGTCCGGCCATGACCATGGCCGGAAAGGCCAGGTAGGGGTTGCAGGCCGGATCGGGCGTCCGGAACTCGATGCGCTTGGTCTGCGGATTATCGGAATAAGTGGGAATCCGGATGGCTGCCGAGCGGTTCCGCGCCGAGTAGGCCATATTCACCGGCGCCTCGAATCCCGGCACCAGCCGCTTGTAGCTGTTAGTGGTGGGGTTGGTCAGGGCGATGAGGGCCCGGGCGTGCTTCACCAGGCCGCCAATGAAGTGAAGGGCCAGCTCCGACAGACCGGCGTACTTGTCGCCCGCAAAGAGGTTCCGGTCCCCCTTCCAGATGGAAATGTGGATGTGCATGCCGGAGCCGTTGTCATTGAAGACCGGCTTGGGCATAAAGGTGGC
>JBGVTM010000169.1 GCA_041862535.1 Candidatus Neomarinimicrobiota bacterium
CGGCTGGATCAACTCCCGGCGCGACCACGGCGGCCTGATCTTCATCGACCTGCGCGACCGCTACGGCAAGACCCAGGTGGTCTTCGATGAAGGCCGAACGCCAGAGGCCTTCGAAAGGGCCAAAAAATTGGGTATGGAGGACGTGATTGCCGTGCGGGGGACGGTGGTGCCCCGGCCGGAGGAGAGCCTCAATCCCGACCTGCCCACCGGCGAGATCGACGTGCAGTGCCGGGAGCTGGAGGTGCTCAACGAGAGCGAGCCGCTGCCGTTCCTGGTGACCGACCGCCAGAGCGCCCTGGAGGAGCAGCGCCTCACCTATCGCTTCCTGGAGCTGCGCACGGAGGAGCTGCAGCGCAACCTCATCGCTCGCAGCCGCATCTATAAGGTGGTCAGGGACTATTTCGCCGAGCAGGATTTTGTGGAGATCGAGACTCCCGCCCTGATGAAGTCCACGCCGGAGGGGGCGCGGGATTACCTGGTGCCCAGCCGCCTGCATCACGGACGCTTCTACGCCCTGCCCCAGTCGCCCCAGACCTACAAGCAGCTGCTGATGATCGCCGGCTTCGACCGCTACATCCAGATCGTGAAGTGCTTCCGGGACGAGGACCTGCGGGCCGACCGCCAACCTGAGTTCACCCAGATCGACCTGGAGATGTCCTTCGTGGACGAGGAGGATGTCTACGTCGTCGTGGAGGGGCTCATCCGCCGCCTGTACCAAGAGCTTCACGGCCTCCAGCTGCCGGAGCGGTTCCCCCGCTTCACCTACCAGGAAGCCCTGGAGCGCTGCGGCACCGACAGCCCTGATCTGCGCTACGAGCTGGAGCTGCAGGAGTTCGCCCCCTTCGTCGAGCGGTCCGATTTCAATACTTTCAAGGAGGTGCTGGCGGAGGGGGGTCGGTTGAAGGCCCTGGCGGTGCCGGGCGGGGCGGACTACAGCCGCAAGGACATCGACGGCCTGACCAACCTGGTCACCGAATACCACCGGGCCAAAGGGCTGGCCTGGATGAAGGCTGCCGGCAGCGGCCTGGAGGGGGGCATCGCCAAATTCTTCCCCGCAGACCTGCAGCAGGAGATCATCACCGGGCTGGGCCTCAAGGAAGGCGACCTGCTGCTCATGATCGGCGACCGGGAGGAGGTGGCCCTGCCGGCCCTGGGGGCCCTGCGCGAGGAAATCGCCCGGCGTGACGGACTGATCAGGGAGAAGGAAGTGTGTCCCGTGTGGGTCGTGGGCTTCCCCCTGCTGGAGTACGACGATGAGGAAGAGCGCTGGGTGGCGGTCCACCACCCCTTCACCGCCCCGCATCCTGACGATGAGCACCTGCTGGACAGCGATCCCGGCAAGGTGCGTAGCCGGGGGTACGACCTGGTGATTAACGGCTGGGAAGTCGCCGGTGGCTCCATCCGTAACCACGACACCAGGCGCCAGGAGCGGGTTTTCAGGCTGCTGGGCATCACTCCGGAAGAAGCGGAGGAGAAGTTCGGCTTCCTTTTGCGAGCCCTGCGCTACGGTGCGCCGCCGCACGGAGGGATCGCCTTCGGCTTCGACCGGCTGGTAATGGTCCTGGTGGGAGCCACGCAGATCAGGGATGTCATCGCCTTCCCCAAGACCACCAGCGCCCTGTCGCTGATGGATGGGGCCCCGGCTCGCGTCACTGACGAACAGCTTAAGGAACTGGGCCTCAGCCTGAGTGGTAAAAAGGGGACCGAGGCGGAGTGACCGCGGTTGATCGGCTCATAATCTTTGTGAGGTAACGGCGACGCGCAGCTCCTACCCCGAAATTCGTTAAAGTTGTAATCTAGCCCGGTTATTTGGTAATATTCAGCAGTGATACCTTACGCTCTCCGTTTCAGGCTTACCGCAGCCGGAGCCCTCCCGGCAGTCATCGACAGACGAACAATAGCAACTCAGCGAATGGCCCGATTGTGAAACACACTTTCGACATCCAGGATACCGATCCGCTCCTGCTTTTCGGCGTCAATGACCGGCACCTGCAGATTCTCACGGCGGCCTTTGAGGCCCAGTTGATAGCCCGGGGCGGCCGCATCACCATTGAGGGCGCCAAAGAGGAGGTCCAACGGGTGGAGCAGGTCCTCAGGGACATGATCATCACCATCAACCGCAAGGGGGCGCTGACGCCGGAGGACGTGTCAGCGCTGGTGAAGGTATCGATTGACGGGAAGGCCGGTCCCCCTCAAAGGGACATGCCGGTGATCGTCTACACCCCCAAGGGAGAGGTGACCCCGCGCACCCAGGGGCAGCTGCGCTATTACGAGGCCATGCTCGAGAACGATATCGTGTTCTCCGTAGGACCTGCCGGGACAGGCAAGACCTACATGGCCGTGGCCATAGCAGTGGCAGCCCTTAAATCCCGGCAGGTGGACCGGCTCATCCTGTGCCGACCGGCCGTCGAAGCGGGGGAACGGCTCGGTTTCCTGCCCGGTGATCTGAAAGAGAAAATTGATCCCTACCTCACGCCCCTGTACGACGCCCTACAGGACATGCTGCCCTACGACAAACTGCGCAGCTATCTGGAGCAGCGGATCATCGAGATCGCGCCCCTGGCCTATATGCGGGGCCGGACCCTCAGCAGCGCCTACGTCATCCTGGACGAAGCCCAGAACGCCACTTCCATGCAGATGAAAATGTTCCTCACCCGTCTGGGTATCAATTCCAAGGCCATCATCACCGGTGATATCACCCAGATTGACCTGCCTCCCAGTGAAGAGTCCGGCTGTATCCAGGCCATGCACATCCTGGAGGGGATTGACGGCATCGCCTTCTGTCGCCTCGATGAGCGGGATGTGGTGCGCCACCGGCTGGTAAAGGATATTCTCAAAGCCTATCAGGGGCACGTGGCCAGCTGAGCCCACCGATTGGAGTAACGTCATGGACTACCCGGAAGTCGTTATCACCTCATTTGCCCGCACCCCCGTCGGGTCCTTTTTAGGCAGCCTGGCGTCCGTAACAGCGCCGCAGCTGGGATCGGTGGCGATTGCCGCTGCCATTGAGCGCAGCCGCCTGGAACCGGAGCAGGTGGAAGAGGTGATCATGGGGCACGTTCTCACCGCCGGTGTGGGACAGGCGCCGGCCCGGCAGGCCGCCCTGGGAGCGGGATTGCCGAACAATGTTGAAACCCTGACCGTCAACAAGGTCTGCGGGTCGGGCCTGAAAGCGGTCATGCTGGCTGCCCAGGCCATCCAGACCGGTGATGCCCGGGTGATCGTGGCCGGCGGCATGGAGAGCATGAGCAACGTGCCTTACTACCTGGGCGGCCTGAGGCAGGGGGTCCGGATGGGCAGCCGGGAGCTCATCGACGGTATGGTTCATGACGGCCTCTGGGACGTGTATAACCTGATTCATATGGGCAGCTGTGCCGAGATCTGTGTCCGGGAGCGCAATATCACCCGCGAGCGGCAAGATGAATATGCCGTTCGGTCCTACAAGCGGGCATTGGCGGCCCAGGATGGCGGCATCTTTGATCAGGAGATCGTTCCAGTTGCAGTGCCGCAACGGAAAGGTGAGCCGTTGTGGGTGAACAGGGATGAAGAGCCCGGGCGGGTGGATTTCGATAAGATACCTACCCTGAAGCCGGTCTTTGATAAGGATGGGACCATCACCGCCGCCAACGCCAGTTCGATCAACGATGGCGCCGCCGCCGTGGTGGTCATGTCCCGATCCCGGGCCGAGGAGCTGGGCGTCGCGCCGGTGGCCCGCATAGTAGGTCAGGCCGCAGCGGCCCAGGCACCGGAGTGGTTCCCTACCGCTCCGGCCAAAGCTATCGGCAAGCTGCTGAAAAAAACCGGCCGGTCACTGAGCGATATCGATCTGTTCGAGGTCAACGAGGCCTTTGCCGTGGTGGCCCTGGTAGCCCTCGACGAGCTGAAACTGGACCCGGAGAAGGTTAATATCCACGGGGGGGCGGTGGCCCTGGGTCATCCCATCGGCGCTTCCGGGGCCCGCATCCTGGTAACGCTCCTAAGCGCCATGGAGCAGCGGGATGCCCGTCGCGGCCTGGCAGCCATCTGCATCGGCGGCGGGGAGGCGGCCGCGGTCATCGTGGAACGAATCTAGAATCCATTAAGCCCGGGAGCGGGCAACCGGTCTCCAGGGCGTTCATTTACATCGATCCAGCATGCCGGTTGCCTGAGCGTTCGGGAAACAGCAGGGTAACTGACAGCTGAAGATTGTAAATTATAGAGCTATAATCATCGCTCATTGAGTTGATAAGATGTCACAAAACATCACATCTCCCGAAGAAAACCTTTCGGACATTGCCGTAATCGGGGCCGGTACCATGGGCAATGGTATCGCCCACGTCTGTGCCCAGCATGGCCATCAGGTTACCATGGTGGACGTGGAGGAGGAGCTTCTCCAGCGGGGAATGAGAACCATCGCGAAGAACCTCGGTCGCCAAGTGGCCAAGGAGATCCTGACCCAGGACGAAGCCGACGCCACCTTGAAGCGCATCCGGACCACCACCAAGCTGGCCCAGGTGAAGGGATCGAACCTGGTGGTGGAGGCCGTCTCCGAAGACACTGACCTCAAACTCCGGATCTTCAAAGACCTCGACGGCATCTGTCCACCTGAGACCATCCTCGCTTCCAACACCTCCTCAATTTCTATCACTCTTATTGGTGCTGCCACCCAGCGGCCCGAGAAGGTCATCGGCATGCACTTCATGAACCCGGTGCCGGTGATGAAGCTGGTGGAGGTCATCCGTGGCCACGACACCAGTGATGAGACCCACGCGACGGTGGTGGCGCTGGCCGGGGAGCTGGGCAAAACGCCGGTGACCGTAAACGACTACCCCGGGTTTATCGCCAACCGGGTGCTGATGCCGATGATCAACGAAGCGGTCTTTTGCCTGATGGAGGGAGTGGCTGAGCGGGAGGCTATCGACGAGGTTATGAAGCTGGGTATGAACCACCCCCTGGGGCCTCTGGCCCTGGCGGACCTCATCGGCCTGGATGTCTGCCTGAGCATCATGGAGGTCCTGCATCGCGAGCTGGGCGACGACAAGTACCGCCCCTGTCCGCTGCTGCGCCGGATGGTGGCTGCCGGGCACCTGGGTCGCAAGACGGGGCGGGGATTTTATAATTATCAAGCATAAAGGCTTCTTAAGACGGTGAATTTCAACCTTACCGACGAACAGACCCTCCTCCAGCAGACCGTGCGCCAGTTTGCCGAGGCAGAGGTGGCCCCCGGGGCCATCGAGCGGGATGAGACCAAGACCTGGCCGGAAGAGATCGTGCGCCAGCTGGCCGAGATGGGCCTGATGGGGATGATGGTTCCCGAGCAGTGGGGCGGCGCAGGGATGGACACGGTGGCCTACACCATTGCCATGGAAGAGATTTCCCGGGCCGACGCCGCGGTGGGAGTAATCATGAGTGTCAATAACTCCCTGGTGTGCGACCTGCTGGATACCTATGGAACAGATGAGCAAAAAAGCAAATATCTGATCCCGCTAGCAAAGGGGGAAAAGCTGGGCGCCTACTCTCTCTCCGAGCCCCAGGCCGGCTCCGACGCCGCCAACCTGCTGTGCCGTGCCCGGAGCGACGACGATGTCTACCGGATTTCCGGCACCAAGAATTGGGTCTCCAATGGCATCCACTCCGATGTGGTCCTGCTGTTTGCCGTCACCGATCCGGAACAGAAGCACCACGGCATCTCCTGCTTCATTGTGGAGAAGGGCTGGGATGGATTTAGTGTCGGAAAACCGGAGGACAAGCTGGGTATCCGGGCCTCCGACACCTCGGAGCTCTATTTTGACGACGTGAAGGTGCCGCTAGCCAACCGGGTCGCTGCCGAAGGTAAGGGTTTCCATATCGCGTTGGGAACCCTGGATGCCGGGCGTATTGGTATCGCCGCTCAGGCCCTGGGGATCGCTCAAGCGGCCTTAGACCACGCCCTGGCCTATGCCCGGGAGCGGGAACAGTTCGGTCGGCCCATTATTGATTTCCAGGCCATACAGTTCAAGTTGGCCGACATGGCCACCCAGATCGAAGCGGCCCGGCTGTTAGTACGGCGGGCCGCTTTTGCTAAAGATCAAGATCAACCTTTCGGATACCTGGCTGCCATGGCCAAGGTGTTCGCCTCTGAAGTCGCCATGCAAGCGGCCAGCCAATGTGTGCAGATTCATGGCGGTTACGGTTATATCCGGGAGACGGGAGTTGAACGGCTCATGCGGGATGCCAAGATCACCCAGATTTATGAAGGCACTTCTGAAATTCAGCGGGTGGTGATCGCCCGCGCGCTGCAAAAGAAAGGATGATGGTACATGGATGTGTTCAAAATGATGGGTCGCCACGACCACGAACAGGTGGTGTTCTGTAATGAATCCGATATAGGGCTCAAGGCGATTATTGCCATCCACGACACCACCCTGGGCCCCAGCCTGGGGGGCTGCCGGTTCTATAATTATGAAAGCGATGAGGACGCGCTCTACGATGTCCTCCGCCTTTCGCGGGCCATGACCTATAAGGCTTCCATTGCCGGCCTGAATCTGGGTGGCGGCAAGTCGGTAATTATCGGCAACCCGGAGACTGATAAGAACGAATATATTTTCCGAGCCTTCGGGCGCTTCGTTGATGGCCTGGGGGGACGCTACATCACCGCCGAGGATGTCAATACCACCGTCAGGGATATGGAGTGGGTCCGCATGGAGACCCAATACGCGACCGGCATTTCCCGGGCACTTGGGGGTAGTGGTGATCCTTCACCGGTGACCGCTTTCGGTGTCTTTGTGGGTATCAAGGCGGCCCTGAAGACCAAGCTCGGGATGGAGGATCTCAGCGGGATCAAGGTCGCAGTCCAGGGAGTCGGGCACGTGGGCTACAACCTGTGCCGGTACCTGCATGATGCCGGAGCGGAACTGTTCATTTCGGATATCAACCAGGAAGCGGTC
>JBGVTM010000170.1 GCA_041862535.1 Candidatus Neomarinimicrobiota bacterium
GATGACATCAAAGAGCTATACCGCCAGGTCGAAAGCCTGAATGCCCTTGTGTTCCGAAATGAACTGGACACATCCGAGGTTGATCGTTATGTGGTGTTGGGAAGGGATATCCGGAACGACGAAGTGGTTGTCCGGCGGGGAGAAGAGCGGCTTTTCGGCTGTAAGATGTACCCGCTCCTATTTGGCCTTTTTTACGAGAATTGCGATAGCAGCCAGTGTTCCCATGTCGGGGGGATCAAGGTTATCGACCATGAAGGATTTGCGGGAACCCCACGGTATGTGGGTTGTGCCCCTGATACCAGCTCATGACTTATAAAGAAAATACCTATTGGCTGAACTCACACCGGGCGCTATACATAAGCGGTCCGGTAACAAGGAGGTATGCTATGCGACAGTCCGGTTTAAAACTCATCGGTATTATAATCCTCACTGCTCTGGTTCTGAGCTGCGAGAAAAACATCTACGAGGGACAGGACCCGTGGTCGAATGATCTGCTCCATGGTGACATCGTCGGCACCGTTAAGCAGCATAATAGCGGTGCTGAGGTCATCGTGAGTCAGGTCGAGCCGATCGAATCAACGGGAATCGATCCGGCCACCGGGAATTTCGCGATATTAGACCTGCGAACGGGCAATTACGACCTGACCATCCAGGCCGATAACTACCGCACCTACTTACACAAGAACGTCATGGTCAATCCCGGCGGCGTTACCTACATGGGCGAGATCGATCTTTCAACGGTTCCTGACCTGGTCTCCGACCATTATCCCGAGGATAAAGACGAGATGGTCTATTCGAGCCGGTGGCAGCGGATTAATATCTCTATCATCTTTACAAGGGATATGGATCGCGAGAGCGTCGAAGCGGCCTTTTCCACCGACCCGCCCACCGAGGGCATATTCTTCTGGGGCCGCTACACCCAGGCACCGAGCCCAAGGTATTATTACGACGATGCGCTATCTGGAACCGCCTGGGACGAAGGGGCCACCATTACGACGTACAGTAAAATCACGAGTGTGACCTATCAGATGGCGCAAAAGGACTCGTATCCCGATACGACCTACTATGTCACACTTAGCACCGAGGCGATGGACACCTCCGGCGTTCACCTTCGCTTCCCGCTGGAGTTCTCCTTCAGCACCGTCCAGTCATCCGTCAGCTATGCGGGCATCCAGACCCAACCTTTCCACGGCGATGTGGATGTCAATCTGATGACGAATTCAATCTTCGTCACCTTCCCCCGGCGGATGGACCCCGGTACAACCGAGGCGGCCGTCAGCATAAAACCGTCCCAGGAATTCTTCTTCCTCTGGCCCCAGAAAAATGTTCTCAAAATCTACACCGGTGCACCTCTTTTTGCTGAAACCAACTACGAAATCACTATCGCTAAAACGGCGGAGGATCTCGACGGCGTGCCGTTAGGTGACGATTTTGCCTTCTCCTTCGATACCGCTCCGGTTAGCGTGACCTCCACTTCACCAGGTAACTCTGAGGTCTATGTGAGCCCCGGCGCCAAGATCACGATGTGGTTCAATACCTTCATGGTGAAATCGAGTGTCGAAAGCGCCTTTTCCATCAAACCGAGCGTATCCGGTTCCTTGAGGTGGGGCACCGAGCATAATAGTGACGTGAAAAACGCTCTCACTTTCTGGCCATCATCCAATCTCAGGGTTAATACCCAGTACACCGTCACGCTCGGCACCCAGGCGAGCGACTTGCATGGGACCAGCCTGAAGGCACCCTACAGCTTCACTTTTATAACCAGACCGGAGCTGTGATATGTCTGCCGGATCAGGTGTCACAAGGAGGGCATAAAGCTGATGAGGGGTTGTATCCTGTTTTCCGCCATTATTGCGATGGTCATCCTTTTACCAAGCCCCATCGGAGCGACAGATACGCGGGTGGAGACGCTTGGTGCTTCGGCACTATTCCTGAAAGACGAGGATAACATCTGGTATTTCCCGGCTTCCTTGCTCCAATACCCCAACTTGCTGGTAATGAGCCTTGGCGGCCGCGCCAGTGAGCTTACACCGCAGTCCGAATTCTGGGCATCCGGAACCTACGCGCTACCACGGGGAATGGTTCTGGGAGTAGCGTTCGGAGCGGACGAAAAGCAGGTGACCTATGCACCGCTGGCTGCCGAAGAGCAGCTGCATCTGTTCTGGGGTATCCCCGCAGGAAGTAGAGGATTCGGCCTGCGCTTCAGCCGGTTCGGAGCTATTAATAATCGCGTTCCCTCTTATGAAAAGTCGGTCTCCGTCACCCAGGTTATCGCCGGCATTGAATCTGAAAGTGGTGCCGGAGATACTGTCGAAGCAGCTTTAGCCTACTGCGGCACAAACTTCAAAGACATCAGTAATGGGGAAAAAAGAAGTGAGCCTAAAGGTTACTATGAACTTGGCTTTCGGATGAGAAACACAGTAGAGCTGACGAATACGGTTAGAATTATCCCGGTTGTGACGGCAACAATAGGCGCTCGTGGTGCCCGGTTCTTTTCTTCCGGACAGGCTTCAGAAAGTGATAAGGAGGATTACTTTAGTGTTCGAATCGGTACCGCCTACGAGATCGCCCGCCCGGAAGATTTTTTAGTAATCTTTCATGCTTCCATATTGTATGACCGGACGGAGACGAGTCCGGTTAAAACGAAGGACATACTCTGGGATCTTCCTCGAGCGGGACTGGGAGTGGAGAAGTGGATCCGACCGTGGATTGCTCTTCGGGCAGGTGCAATCTTAAGGCTGCAGCTGCGCAACTTTGATGGATCTGGCGAGGGCTCCCCATTAAGGCAGACTCGGGTCTCGACGGCGCAGACTATCGGGCTCGCCCTCCGTATTGACGCTTTGCAGGTGGATTTTGCTGTCGAACCGGAACTGCTCAAAGAAGGTCTGTATTTCATGAGCGGGATGCAGGCACCGCTATTCACAAAAGTCACAATACGCTACAATTTCTGATTTTTGGTGAAAATGGCAGCAGGCTAAAAGATGGTAATGGCTGATGGTCAAAATCGGGATTGCGAGGTGCATGATACCCTCCATACCGGATTTGCCACCCCATCCAGGGAGCAGGGATCGGGAATCTCGTCTCTGACAGGAACATTGCAGGCAGACCAATTGTAAACCATTTATTGATGCCGGCAATGGCACCCATGAATAAATTTCGTCCTGAATCCCCCGTACTTGTAAAATTGGCTAATGAATCATGAATAAGTACTTTAAACACATCCCATTCGCCCTGTTCACTTTCGTCTCTATATCCGCAGCCAATATCATTAACATACCCGCCGACTCCAGCACTATTCAGGCTGGAATCAACGGCGCATCAACTGGCGACACCGTCCTCGTCCAGCCCGGCACCTACGTCGAGAACATCAACTTCAACGGCAAGAATATCGTAGTGG
>JBGVTM010000171.1 GCA_041862535.1 Candidatus Neomarinimicrobiota bacterium
GCCTCCTGGAGCCGTATATCACGTATTGTCCAGGTCGTCGAATCCAGCTCCACGGTAGCGAACCACGAGGGCTCTGCGTGGCGCATTTCCCAACGCACCAGGCCTTTTCGTGACGGTCTGGCGCGGATTGCGATGGTCTCAGGTGGCAATTCACCGTAGAGCAGACGCACCCAAAGGTTAACTTCTGTCCAGCGTAGGGAATCAATAACTGTTTGGCGGGTATTCCGGTCGTAAAGGTAAAGTGATCGGCCATCGCTGGCGTATATCTTATCCCACAGCTCCAGGCGGAACACGCTGGGGCCAACCAGCACCATCACCCCGGTAGTGTCAAATTGGAAGTCGTCGTCGGTCAGGGTATAATGATATTGGAGCAGCATGGGCGCTTGTGCCAGAAAGGCCGCCACCATGTCCTGAAACCGCCGTTCCGGTTGTCCCATAGCCGGGCAGGCAAAAAGCAACCCCGCAATGAGTAGTGCGTGTGGCCGGACCATTGGTCAGGACTTGGCCGCCCTGCCAAGACCCAGGCGTCGGCGGTCGTAGTTGTCTTTCAGCACCTCCCGGCACCAATCCAGATGGGTGATATACCAGGTGACGGTCTTGACCAGACCGGTGCGCAGGGTTTCCTTCGGCATCCAGCCCAGCTCGCGCTGTATTTTACCGGCATCAATAGCATAGCGACGATCATGGCCCGGCCGATCAGGGACAAACTCAATCAAGGCAGCATAATCGATATCGGTGCGGTAGTCGGTATGCTCCCTGATAAGCTCGGACTGATCTGTCAGGCACTGGAACAAGGTGTGGAGCAGGTCCAGGTTGGTCATTTCGCAATGTCCGCCAACGTTGTAGGTCTCACCCGGCTGGCCATGCGCCAGTACCTGGAGAATGGCATCGCAATGATCCTCCACGTACAGCCAATCCCGGATATTCATACCATCGCCGTAGACGGGAATCGGCTTACCCTCCAGGGCATTCATCAGGACGAGGGGGATCAGCTTTTCGGGAAACTGGTACGGTCCGTAGTTATTCGAACAGTTGGTTATGATAGCAGGCAGCTTGTGGGTGCGGTGGTAGGCCCGCACCAGATGATCCGAGGCGGCCTTGGAGGCAGCGTAGGGCGAATTGGGGGCATAGGGCGTGCGCTCGCTGAAGGCGCCGGTGGCTCCCAGACTACCGTAGACCTCATCGGTGGAGACATGATGAAAACGGAATGACCTGGCCGCATTTCCAGAAAGACCCTGCAAGTAGTTCAGGGACTCATCCATAAGTACATAGGTGCCGACGATGTTGGTGGCGATGAAATTGTCGGCTGATTCGATACTCCGGTCCACGTGGGACTCGGCGGCGAAGTTAACCACGTACGCTGGTTGGAACTCCTTGAGCAGCCGGCGTACCAGTTGCCGGTCGCCGATATCGCCCTGGACAAAGCGGTAAGCCGGGTGCTCCTCCCAGGGGCGCAGGGTGGCCCGGTGACCGGCATAGGTCAGCTTGTCCAGAACCATAACCTCACCCAGCTCCTCGCCCAGCACCCTGGCAACAAAGTTGCCGCCGATGAATCCGGCACCACCGGTGATGAGAAAGCGTTTCCCTGTAGCAGCCATTTATAATCGGTTGCTGTTCTGTTGAATTGCCTGAATCAGTCGTCCATTCCGCAGGTAAACTTAAGCTCCCGGGCGCCGGGTGAGCAGCTGCTTGAGATAGCTTTCATCCACCAGCACATCCCGGGCCTTGGAACCGCTGTAGCCTGAGATAATGCCAGCCCGTTCGAGTTCGTCAATGAGGCGCCCGGCCCGGCTGTAGCCGATGCGGAAGCGCCGCTGGAGCATGGATACCGAGGCCTGTCGCTGTGAGATGACCAGGCGGGCCGCCTCCTCGAAAAGGTCGTCCTCTTCTCCGGCAATGGTGATCTCACCTTCTCCCGCGCTTTCCAGGTCATCCGGCAGGAAAATCTCTTCCGGTTTAGGCTGGTGCCGGATGAAGTCCAGGATATCCGTAATCTCGTTGAGGGAAATGTAGGCGGCGTGGAGGCGGACCGGTTCCGAGGCCCCGGGCTGCAGAAACAGCAGATCACCCCGCCCCAGGAGTTTCTCAGCCCCCATCTGGTCCAGGATAGTGCGGGAGTCTACCTTGGTGGCTACCTGGAAAGCGATCCGGGCCGGGAAATTGGCCTTGATCAGACCGGTGACCACGTCCAC
>JBGVTM010000172.1 GCA_041862535.1 Candidatus Neomarinimicrobiota bacterium
GGGTGTTTGTGGCTGCCCTGACGCCGATACCCTACAAGGTGTTTACCATCGCCTCGGGATTGTTTGGCTTCAATCTGGGTACCTTCACGGTGGCTTCCATCCTGGGACGAGGACTGCGCTTTTTCACTGTCGGAACACTGATCTACTTCTTCGGTCCGCCTGTAAAGAACCTGATTGACCGTCATTTCAACCTGATGGTCATTCTCTTCGCAATCCTATTAATTGGCGGTTTTGTGGTTATTAAATGGTTGCTTTGAGCCGGCTGGGAATGGCGATCGACTGGCAGGAAAAGAGAATTGAATAATACCCCCGCCAAGGGTGGTACAGGGATGAGCTGTCTGCTCTACTCCTAGTGCTATGTCACCAAACCTCGCCCGGCTTCTTTCGACCATTTTCAACCCGTTGTTCAACGCAATGCTCGCTTTCCTTATCCTTGTTGGTTTCGATGGCGATCTGGTGTTCACGCGCAAGTTAATGATATTCGGCACTGCTTTCCTGTTCGCCAGTATAGTCCCTTTCGTTCACGTGGTGTGGCTGAAGCAGCGGGGGGCCGTGAGAACCATGGACATCGAGCACCGCCAGCGCCGGTTGTGGCCGCTGCTGGTGGGGATCATAAGTTATTCTGTCGCCTTTGTCCTGCTTCATTTAATGCAGGCACCAGGCATAATTCGCGGACTAATGTTCTGCTATGCTACAAACACACTGGTAGTGATGTTGATCACCTTCATTTGGAAAATCAGTATCCACGCCATGGGTATTGCCGGTCCGATCACGGCCATGATTTTCCGGTTCGGCTGGCCAGCAGTTCCCTTTTACGTTCTGGTACTTCTGATTGCCAACGCGCGGGTGGTTCTCGGGAAGCACACTATCGGCCAGGTGGTGGCGGGGGCCTCCATTGGTACCTTTCTCACGGCCATCCAGCTGCATTTCCTATTTCTTACTTGATGGGAGAATCTGCCTTTGCAAAGAGTCTTCATTACCGGCGCAAATCGGGGTATTGGGTTGGGATTGGTGCTCCACTTGCTTACCCGCGGAGACCGGGTCTTCGCCGGCTGCCGCAGCCAAGAACAGGCTATCAGGCTGAACCGCCTCCAAGAAAACACAGCGACCGGCTAACTGTACTCCCCCTGGATGTGACTAATCAGGCAGCCATCGGCAGTGCCGTGGCGGTGGTGAAGGGATACACGGGGCGTTTGGATATCCTGTTCAATAACGCCGGAGTGGGGGGTAAATGGCGAAGAGATTCCCTGGTAAACAGCCTGCCCATCCGGCGCGATATACGGAATGGGACTTGTCGTGGCCTGATGGCATATGTAATTTCCGTCGGGAGTTGCTCCTAGAGACGGGGCATGGCGCAGTCCGGTAGCGCGCTTCGTTCGGGACGAAGAGGTCGGGAGTTCAAATCTCCCTGCCCCGACAAATTTATTAAAGTAAATAGAGACGAAGAGGTCGCGAGTTCCCCCGGAGGGGTCCCTTCGGGAAAATCTCCTTGCCCCGATACAGCAGTAATAGCGACAATATAAACCCTGGCCCGGTGGTTCTTCCAGCGGGCTTTTTTTCAAACCCTCGAAAGGATTAAAATTGGTTATGATCCTTGACTTTTTTCTCTATAAAAGCTTTATATATAGCCTTCATTTTATGGGCCCGTCAGGGATTTAGCCTATTTAAACAGTTCAACTAGAGACTAGTATGGTTGGTAAATATCCCTTCAAAGAAGCCGAGGCCAGGTGGCAGCGTCGCTGGGAGGAATCCGGCGCTCATAGCCCGGATATGGATCATCCCAGGCGCAAGCTCTACAGCCTCACCATGTACAGCTATCCATCGGGTGACAAGTTGCACATCGGCCACTGGTACAACTACGGCCCGGCCGACACCTGGACCCGCTTCAAGAAAATGCAGGGCTACGAGACCTTCCATCCGCAAGGTTTCGACGCCTTCGGTTTGCCTGCCGAGAACTACGCCATCAAGTGCGGCGTTCATCCAGCTAAAAGCACCGCCGACAACATCGCCACCATGCTGCGGCAGCTGCGGGAAATCGGCGCCATGTACGATTGGTCCAACTACGTGGATACCAGCCACCCCGACTACTACAAATGGACGCAGTGGATATTCCTGAAGCTGTTTGGAATGGGCCTGGCGGTGCAGGAAGAGGCGCCGGTGAACTGGTGCCCCGGCTGCCGGACGGTGCTCGCCAATGAACAAGTCAAGGAAGGGGGGCTTTGCGAGCGGTGCAGCACCACCGTGATCCAGAAAGAGCTCAAGCAGTGGTTCTTCAAGATCACAGCATACGCTGAAGAGCTCCTGGCAGGCCTGGATCAGATCGACTGGCCGGAGCGCACGAAAACCATGCAGCGCAACTGGATCGGGCGATCGGAAGGGGCCGATATTATCTTTAAAGTAGCCGGAGCGCCGGATAAGGATATCACCGTCTTTACTACCCGGCCGGACACGGTTTACGGCGCCACCTACATGGTCCTGGCGCCAGAGCACCCACTGGTCAATGCGATCACGACGGCAGATTATAGAAAGGAGGTGGAAGCCTACCAGGCCCGTACTACCGCAATGACCGAACTGGATCGCATCGCTCTCGGTCAGGAAAAAACCGGCATCTTCACCGGCGCCTATGCTGTCAATCCCTTTACCGGTGAGGATATCCCTGTCTGGATTGCCGATTATGTTCTGATCAGCTACGGCACCGGCGCCATTATGGCTGTGCCGGGCAGCGACGAGCGGGACTTTGAGTTCGCCCGTAAGTTCGGGCTTAAGATTGTCGAGGTCGTGTCGCCCGATGGTCAACCCCATGGAATAGATCAGTGTTATGCCGGGGAAGGGTATGCGCTTAATTCCGGCGAATTCACCGGTCTGACCACAGATCAGGCTTTTGAGGGCGTGATCCAGCATCTGGAGGAGACGGGGCAGGGGAGACGCACTGTCCAGTATCGTCTGCGAGATTGGCTTATCAGCCGGCAGCGCTACTGGGGTGCACCGATCCCGATTATCCACTGCCAAAAGTGCGGAGCCGTACCCGTGCCTTATGGAGACCTTCCCGTTCTTCTGCCGGAAGAAATTGATCTGGCGGCAGCCCGGGGCAAAGATGTCTCACCCCTGGCAACAGTGGAAAGTTTCGTGAGGACGACCTGCCCTCAATGCTATACACCTGCCAGGCGTGATACCGACACCATGGACACCTTCGTGGACTCCTCCTGGTACTTTTTGCGCTATGTGGATGCAGGCTACGCCGCTGGTCCCTTCAATCCGGACCGGGTGAAAACCTGGCTGCCGGTTGATATGTATATCGGTGGCGCGGAGCACGCCACCATGCATTTGCTCTACGCCCGGTTCGTCACCAAAGCCCTACGGGATGCCGGGTTGCTTGACTTTGACGAACCTTTTTTAAGCCTGCGGCATCAGGGGACCATTACGAACAAGGGGGCGAAGATGTCCAAACGCTCAGGCAACGTGGTGTCGCCCGACGATTTTATCGAGAAGTACGGCACCGACGTCTTCCGGGCATATCTCATGTTCATGGGGCCCTACGACGAAGGTGGTGACTGGAGTGATACCGGCATCACGGGGCTGGCCCGCTTTCAGGAACGGGTTTGGCGTCTAACGCAGCTGCCAATAAATGAAGCCCCAGAACCCGACCCTATGCTGCTCAGACTACTCCATGTGACCATTAGAGAGGTTACCAGCGACCTGGAGGCGTTGCGATTTAACACCGCCATCAGCCGGCTCATGGAGTTAACCAACACCCTTTCCAAACATGATACTATTGATCGAGAAACACACGACCGTTTTATCCAGCTTATGGCGCCGTTCATGCCGCACCTGGCGGAGGAGCTGTGGGAACGATCAGGATATACCGGGAGCATATTCGACACCTCCTGGCCTGAATACGACCCTGAGCTTTGCCAGGCAGAGACCATCACACTCGGGATTACGATCAATGGCAAGCGGCGGGGGGAAGTAACTGTTGACAAGGATGCCGACGAGGCAACTATTCTCGCTGCATCAAGAGAGGTTGAAGGGGTACAGCGGCATCTAATGGGTAAGGAGATTATCAGAGAAATTGTGGTTCCCGGCCGGGTGGTTAATTTTGTTGTCCGTTAGGGATTAGCGTTACGAGTTCCAAGTTTATAGTTATTACAATAACCAGGTTCTGCGGGGGGGATGTTGGTGTAATATGGTTTTTTCTTCTCACGTCGATTATTATACATAATATATATTATACGAATAACAAAATACTCTGAAGTATATCCTTATTTAGGAAAATTTATTGGCTGCTATAACACCTGCCTCTACTCAGTCGGCGAAGTATCTCCTTCACCAGGAGTATCGCTGCCACCTCCTCCTGTGGTTAAGGCAACTTGAGAAACAGCAAAAAAAACCATAAATACCATTCCAACAGCGATTATGGATTTGATGCGCTTTTTTCGACTGATTGCTAGCAGTTCCCGAACTTTTTCGAGCTGACTGGCGGAAAGATAATTAGCCGTAACATCTTGTTTGCCCGCTGATATATTCAGTATCTCATACTTGTTGATGATCACTTCAGCACCTGTTTGGGTACTCAGCGTAATAGTCCCATCATCCTGCGAAATTAATTCACCTTTCACAAACTGATTGCTATCCAGAAGGATTGTTACAGTTTGATAGTGTTGCCCGAAGGAAAATGTGATAAGTGCGACTATTACTATGCAATTGAGGAAAAGTCTCATTCAAGAATCTCTTAACTACCTATTAATATTATGATTGTTGATAATCTGTCCTGCGCTACTGCAGGCATTCTTGCACCCACTCAAAATATGGCAGGTGCAAGACCTCGGCATCCAGCTCTACAATCTCGGGCACTTCGTAAGAGTGATTCTCTTCAAGTAATGCTTGAACTTCCGCCACTTTTCCCTCTGTTGTTTTTATAATAAGGAGGAGTTCGCTCTCTATTTGCAGCGCCTTATTCCACTGGAATACCGACGTCACATTCGGTACCAGGTTCACACAGGCGGCGGCGCGGCTCTCAACCAACAGCCTTGCCAAGTCCTGGGCCTGGAGCAGGTCATCGTGGGTGGACAAGATGATTTTGAGGACATTTCGAACCGGTTTCATACCTTCAATGTAGCCGTAATGAAGCAAGCAGGCAAAAAAATTTCCTGCCATGGGGCATGATCACTCGTTAGCTTATTATGTTAAATGAACGTTCTCTTCCCTTAGGCAATAAGATACCGATCCACATGTCTTTTTCTTTAAACCGTTTCGCTCATTTCGGCATCTTTGTAACGGCATTTTTCTTCTTATCACTTGCACCAATGCCGAAGCCTGTTATCATCAAACTCGCCACGCTGGCTCCTGTCGGTTCACCATGGTATGAGGTTCTCCAGGACATAGTTCGAGAGTGGGAGGAGATCACTGACAATCAGGTACAGGTAAAAATGTACCCTGGCGGCGTTGCTGGCGATGAGCGGGACCTGATAATTAAAATGCGCCTCAATCATATTCAGGCTGCTGCCATGACAGCCACGGGAATCAGTGAAGTTGACAAGGGTATCTGGGGTCTTTCGATCCCACTCATATTGGAAGATTACAACCAGCTGGACTGGCTTCGGTCTCAGATTGAGGGTGAGTTGACCCGGCGGCTGGAAGAGGCTGGCTTCCTAGTTCTGGCTTGGGCTGATGTGGGTTGGGTCTACTGGTTCAGTCGGGATCCGGTCTATGTACCCCAGGACCTTCAACCGCAGCGCATTTTCACATGGTCTGGCGGGCCAAACGTTGAGGGATTATGGAAATTCGGGGGCTTTCATTCGGTATCTATTGCCGCTACGGACGTTCTGCCAGCCCTCCAGACCGGACTTATCGATGCCCTGGGCACCTCTCCCCTTACGGCTGCCACCTTTCAGTGGTTTGGCATTACCAAGTATATGAATCCTATTAAGTGGTCGGTCATGACGGGTGCAATTCTGATTACTAAACAGGCCTGGAGTCAGATACCGGCCGAACTGCGTCCGAAACTGCTGGCGGTTGCTCAAAAGCACGAAGAGCGCGTCCAGAATGAAATTCGTCATATGGATGACGAAGCCATCCGGATCATGAAGGAATACGGCCTTCAGGTAGTGGAGGTTACTCCGGATCAGAGAGCGCAGTGGCATAGTTGGCTTGAACCGCACTATAATAAGCTGAGAGGACTCCTGACCGATACCACCATGTTCGACTGGGTGATGGAGCTCCGCAAAGAGTTGCCTCCTCCTTCAACATCTTCTCCGTAGAAATGGAAGCCTGAACCGCGGAAGCGAACCACTGCATTTCCGGGAATGGCAAGGAAGAAACCGAATAAGCTCCCATTCTACCCTTCTCCATCATCATACTATAATTGATAGTTCCTTGCGACCCCGTTAAAAAGATACTGGTAGCCTAAGCGTTATTATCGCCGGTTCTGTTTGTAAATTCCGGGGGCATTCATAATGCCGAGATACCCCCTCATAAGCTCATAAAGAGGTACTGTGATGAAACTCCGTCATTATCGTTTTGTATTTCCGTTTTTCGTGCTACTCATTGCTCCCCGGCTGGCTTCTGCTGATGAGGGGATGTGGACTTTTGATAATCCGCCGCTTACGCAGTGGGCTGAAAAGTACAACTTCACCCCGGACCAGGCCTGGCTTGACCACGTGCGCTTGGCAAGTCTGCGCTTTAACAATGGTGGTTCAGGTTCCTTTGTGAGTAAGGGTGGCCTGGTGCTCACCAATCATCACGTGGCCCGCGGCCAAATTCAAAAGCTGTCGACGCCCGACAACGACCTGGTCGCCAATGGATTTTATGCCACTAGCCTGGAAGAAGAGCTGCCCTGCCCCGACCTGGAACTTAATCAGCTCATCAGCATGGAGAATGTCACCGACCGTATCCAGGCTGCCGTGGCGGATATCATCGAACCCGCTGAGGCGATTAAAAAACGGCGGGCCGTGATCGCCGAGATTGAAAAAGAAAGCATGGACGCCACCGGACTTCGAAGCGATGTGGTGGCCCTGTATGGCGGTGGTGAGTACTGGCTTTACCGTTATAAACGGTTCACTGATGTCAGGCTGGTATGGGCGCCGGAAGGGCAGGCCGCCTTCTTCGGGGGCGATCTGGACAACTTCACCTATCCGCGCCACGACCTGGACGCCACTTTCCTGCGGGTATATGAAAACAATGAACCCTATCACCCGGATCACTATTTTACCTGGAGTGAAAGTGGCGCTGAAGAGGACGAGCTGGTTCTGGTTATTGGGAATCCCGGCTCAACCAATCGCCTGCATACCTTAGCCCAGCTGGGATACCAGCGGGACTACCTGTACCACTTAACTATTGAGTACATCAATCAGCTGTTAGGTTGGTATCGGGAGTACGCCGCACAAGGGGATGAGCCCGCCCGGCAGGCGCTAAACAACATCTTTGGGCTTGAAAATGCTCTCAAGGTCCGCACCGGCGAGTTTGAAGGATTAATGAACCCTGATATCATGGCGAAGAAGGACCAGGAAGAAGAAGATTTCCGTAAACGAATCATGGACAACCGCCGCCTCGCTGAGGAATACGGCGAGATCTGGTCCATCATCGAGGGCGTGGTTGAAAAGGAGAAAACCACGCTGAAGGAAAGTTATTATCGGGAGATCAGTGGAAATCTCTTTAGATATGCCCTGACTATCGTCCGCTATGTCGAAGAGATCCCCAAACCTGATGCGGAGCGCTATCCCGGTTTTCACGATTCGGAGCTGCCCTCTCTCAAGTTCAGGCTCTTCTCCCCCGCTCCCACCTACCCGGAAATGGAAGAGTACGTCGCCGGCAAGTTTCTGGATCAGGCGAAAGAGGTTCTGGGAAAGAACGATCCCTTTATCAAAACCGCAATGGGCCGTAAATCAGGTTCTAACGTTGCTCAGAAATTATTCGATGGAACCCGTATGACCGATGTGGAATACCGTAGGGAGCTGGTAGATGGAGGCAAGGAAGCGGTGACCAAATCAAAGGATCCTTTGATTGTACTGGCCCGCAAGTTGGATCCCCTGTTCAGGGAAATGCACGAGTGGCGGGAAGAAAACATCAGCGGCGTCCTCACGCCTGCCCTGGAGAAACTCGGTCGGGCACGTTTTGATGTCTTCGGGAAGTCGAAGAATCCTGATGCTACCTTCACGCTGCGGATCAGTTACGGACCGGCAGCCAGCTACATCATGGGGACCACCGTGGTGCCGTATAAGACCACTTTCTTCGGCCTCTACGACCGGGCCACCAGCATGGGTAATAAATCCCCGTTCAATCTGGCACCCCGCTGGGTAGGCAAGGACAAGCAGCTGGACCTGAGCACCCCGGTTAATTTCGTGTGCACCGCCGACATCATCGGGGGCAACTCCGGCAGCCCCATGAT
>JBGVTM010000173.1 GCA_041862535.1 Candidatus Neomarinimicrobiota bacterium
CCACGCCTCGTGGATCACGTTGGTCTGGATAGCCAGGTTGACCTGGATAAACTCAGCGGGGTAGGTGTTATTAGCGTGAATGCCCCCTACTTTCGCTGCCGCCAGGAACACGTGATCCGGACGCTCGGCCGCAAAAAGGTCCCGGGCCGCTGTCTGGTCAGTCAGGTCCAGTTCCTCCAGTGATCGGGTAATGGTGCGCTCATAACCCTGGGCCTGGAGCTGCCGCACCAGCGCCGATCCCACCAGCCCCTGATGGCCGGCCACGTAGATCTTATCATCGGGATGCATGGCCTTACTCATGGTAATCGTAAATCTTATACCCGTGCTGTTTGATCAGGCTGTCCCGCTGGGCGGTCTTCAGATCTTCCGCAACCATCTCCCGAACGAGGGCATCGAAGGTAACCTTCGGCACCCATCCTAATTTTTCTCTGGCCTTGGTGGGATCACCCACCAGTGCATCTACTTCGGCGGGCCGAAAATACCGCGGATCAATAGCGATAATGCACCTACCTTCATCGTCATAGCCCTTTTCTTCCGAATCGTGACCCTTCCAACGGATGCTCATGCCAAGCTCCGCAGCGGCTTTCTCGATAAACTCACGGACGCTGTGCTGTTCGCCGGTGGCAATGACGAAATCTTCGGGTTCATCTTGCTGGAGCATAAGCCATTGCATCTCTACGTAATCCCTGGCATGCCCCCAATCCCGGAGGGCGTCGAGATTGCCCAGGTACAGGCACTCCTGAAGCCCCACCTTGATACGGCTCAAACCCCGGGTGATCTTCCGGGTTACGAAAGTTTCACCCCGGACGGGAGACTCGTGGTTGAACAGGATACCATTACAGGCAAACAGTCCATATGCTTCACGATAATTTACCGTAATCCAGTAGGCGTAAAGCTTAGCCACAGCGTAGGGCGAGCGGGGGTAGAAGGGAGTGGTCTCCTTCTGAGGGACCTCCTGCGCCTTGCCATATAACTCGGAGCTGGAAGCCTGATAATACTTGGTCTTTTTCGCTAGCCCTAAAATCCGGATAGCCTCCAGAAGATGAAGGGCACCGGTGGCGTCAGCCAGCGCTGTATAGGCCGGCATCTCAAAAGAGACCGCCACATGGCTCTGGGCGGCAAGGTTGTAAATCTCCTCCGGCTGGATCTTCTGGATGATATGGATCAGGTTGGTGGGATCGGTCATATCCCCATAATGGAGGATGAAGCGCGGATTCTTTTCGTGGGGATCCTGGTAAATATGGTCAATGCGATCGGTGTTAAACAGTGAAGAGCGCCGCTTGATCCCGTGGACCTCATAGCCCTTTTCCAGAAGGAACTCCGCCAAATAGGCACCGTCTTGCCCGGTAATCCCGGTAATGAGTGCTCGTTTCTGCATAGGTAACCGTCTTTTAATGCTTGTTTGGAATTTGCAAATGGAAGTTAGGGGTACTGGCTGTCATGATCCAACAAGGGGCGTTGGGATTACAATCTCGCCGCACGTACTATCTATGTCTTGAAGCTGCGTTCTTCGTGTAATTACGCCACCCCAGAAGCTGTTGCGCAAAGTATAGCATGAACCTGGGATTATGGACTATATACCGTTTCCATAACCGCCGCGGTTCAGTCAGCAACCGGAACAGCCACTCCAGACCGGCCCGCTGCATCCAGCCCGGCGCTTGAGGTTTCATCCCCGCAATAAAATCAAAGGCAGCGCCGACACCAAGCATCACCACTCCCGGCAGCCTTTCCTTATAAGATGCCATCCAGCGCTCCTGCTTGGGACAGCCCAGTCCCACAAATAGAATCTTCGCTCCCGAAGCCTGTATATCCTTTACCACCTGACCGCTCTCTTCGGCTGTCAGGGATCGAAAGGGCGGGCTATAAGCGTAGGCAATCTCCAACGATGGATACCTGGCCTTCAGGTTTGTCTGCATTAAGGAAAGGACTTCCTCCGTCCCTCCGTAAAAACCGACCATTACTTCCTGCTTCGCCGCCTCCCGGCAAACCACAGGGGTAAGTGTGGGTCCATAAACCCTTTCGGCCTCTCTCACACCCAGCAGCTTCAAACCCCATACGAGGGGCATGCCGTCGGGCGTTACCAGGTCTGCCCCGTTAACAATGCGCTGGAACTCAGGATCATCGTGGCCTTCCATGACCATATGTACGGTGCAGACACACACATAGCCGCCCCGGCCATCGTGGGCCATGTCGAGGATCTGTCTGGTGGCCTGATCGTAGGTGGTGTAGTCCACCCGCTGGCCGAGAATATAACGTGATGCCGACGAGTCGTTCTTCTCGTGGGCAAAGTTACTGCTAATGAGAATACCCCTCTATCACCCTCTGATAAATCTCCATCAAAAGCTGGTAATTCCGCCCAGCTGTATATTTTTCCTTGTACTCCCTCCGTGCCGCTTTTCCCATAGCCTCCATTTCTGAAGGATGACTCCAGGCCCATTCAGCCTTTGCTACCAAGTCGTCGGCATCGCCCACTTCAAAGTGCAACCCGGTACGGCCGTCAGCCACAATTTCGCCCATTGCTCCCAGCTTGGACGTGATGACCAGCACGCCACAGGCAAAGGCCTCGACTAGCGCTAATTGTCAGCTTTAGTAACTTATTCTTGTATTGACGTCTCCTATGCATATTAATCATAAACCCTTTCTTCGAACTCTTTTTGTATACGCTATTGCGTTTCGAAATCCTTCCACCATATGCTCATTACGCCAGCCTTCAATAGTTGTCCGTGCAGCAACACTTAGACGCTCCCGTAGTTCAGGATCTTTCAGGATACGTTCTAGGGCATGGGTCAGGGCAGCACTGTCTCTTTCCGGTACAACTAATCCATTTACTTCATCCTGGACTAGTCCCCCTACCGCAGCGCCTACGGCTTCAGTCGCAATGACAGGTAATCCCTGGTTGAATGCCTCATTCACTACTAGACCCCAGGGTTCCTTGAAATTAGGTGTGGTGATAGAGGGCAGCACAAACGCAAATGCACTGGCGTAGTACACCACGGAATCTTCCTGCCGAACATATCCTGGGAAGCGGATTTTGTCGGCGACGCCCTTTTCTTTAGCGAATTGCTTAAGGTATGGACTTTGGCTGCCCGTCCCCGCGATTACCAATATTGTATCTCGAGATTTAAGAGATGCAAAAGCCTCAATGAGGCAGGGCAGCCCCTTCACAGCTTCCAACCGACCCAAATAGAGAATCATTTTCTGATCCGGCTTTATGTTCAGTTTTTTTCTTAGCGCGTGCAGCTCGTTATCCGGGACCTGAATGTTGAACTTGCTGTTGTCTACAGCATGACGTGCTACAAAGATTCTTTCCTCACAAACTCCCTCATTAATTAGATACCTCTTGACATGCTCACCATATACCACAATGGCATCCGCATGGCGATATATGTGGCGCGTTACCGGAAAGAAGATACGGTGGAAAGGCGTCTGTAATCTCATCCAGATGCCTGTCCACAAGATAAAGGGCTTTCGCCTAATATTTGCTAGTATAAATGTAATTGGCATGGCAAAGCGCCCGACTATTCCTGAAAGAAATATATCGTACTTTCCACAGAATAATCTCGGTATGATCCCGGGAGTAATACGGGTTCCGAATAACTCGAAGCCCCGCAGATATTCATAGTTAAATTTACCTCTAGATACGCCATGTTGCTGCGGCCAATACCATTCTTCTCCGCGAGAAAAGAAATAGAATCGTACATCCACGAATTTTGCTAGCATTTCAAAAGTCTTGATGCGATAGTGTTGGCAAAAATTTGTTACAAATGCAACGAGTGTTGTTTTTTTACTCATTATGCCGTACCCATTGCGTAGATTAATAGAGAATCCTCTCAATATATCTTAGAATCCTAGCAATAACACGCTTAGGATCTAGCAAAGCAGCAACAGGGATAAGGATTTTATTTTGAGATATACCTTTCCGCCTGACTCTTAGAAATATTCGTTCTTTCTTAAATCTTATTTTATTCCAAATGTTCATGTTATTA
>JBGVTM010000174.1 GCA_041862535.1 Candidatus Neomarinimicrobiota bacterium
AGTTCGTATCCCTGAAGGGGGAGAACGAATATCCGTTCATTGGCGGGCGCCTGATCTCGTCCGATGGCGTCGAGCATGCCGAGCACGAGTACAAGCCGATGACCAACGAATACGTGGATAAGAACAATACCTCCAAGTGGTGCAAGCTTTCGCGGGATTCCTTTGCGGTCGGGGCCCTGGCCCGCTTCAATAATAACCACAGCCTACTCCACCCCCCGGCCCTGGAGGCGGCCTCCGCTTTGGGCCTGTCGCCGGTGTGTCACAATCCCTTCATGAACAACGTCGCTCAGCTGGTCGAGTGCGTCCATGTCGTACATGATTCGATACGGCTCATCGACCAGCTGCTGGAGTCCGAGGCCGAACCGACCATGGCACCGGTCACTCCGCGAGCCGGTGAGGGCGTAGGGGCGGTCGAAGTTCCACGAGGCATCCTCTACCATCACTACAAATACGACGAGAGGGGACGCATCACACGAGCCAACTGTGTGATTCCTACCACGCAGAACAACGCGAATATCCACTACGCATTACATGACCTTGTCGACCAATTTGCGGGAAAGGGGATGAGCAACGAGGAGTTGGAACTCCTCTGTTCGATGCTGGTGCGATCCTATGATCCCTGCATCTCGTGTTCCGTCCATTGATTCTCGGGCAGCCCCGGCTACTCTGCGAAAGTAACAAGATCACCGTTCTACCAGGGTAGGTTGATTAAATTTAGACTATGCGCTAGATGTGCATATGTTACCCTTGTCTGATTTTCTTGAATGCCAGTGTACCTTCAAGTATATGCTGTATGAGATCGAAGTAGAATCGCCGGGGCAGGGATAATGCGATGGATCTGGCCTCGATGAAACTCAATCGTAAGGGTGGGGATATTCTGAAGCTGCGGACCTTCAGAAAAGGAGTCCACCCGCCTGATTATAAAGCATTTACCAATACAAAAAAAATCGAGTATCTACCCCTGCCAGAAGAGGTCTTCATTCCTCTGCAGCAGCATATCGGGGCCCCTGGGGAACCGACAGTCAGCCCGGGTGATGCAGTCAAGACCGGGCAGTGCATCGGCCGGAGCGAGAGGTTTGTCTCCAGCCCGGTGCACGCTTCGGTTACGGGCAAGGTGAAAGCCATCACTACCCTGCTGCATCCAGCCGGCGTCAAGGTTCCGATGGTCCACATTCAGCGCACCGGCGAGGATGATTGGGATCTGCTGCCGGTCCCGGAAGACTGGCGGGCCGCAGCCAGGGAATATCTCTGCAAACTTATCTGGGATGCGGGTATTGTCGGCCTCGGCGGCGCTGCTTTTCCGACCCATGTGAAACTCTCGCCACCCAAAGAGAAGCCGATCGACGCGTTCATTCTGAATGGCTGCGAGTGTGAGCCTTACCTGACCGCCGATCATCGCGCCATGGTGGAACTGACGCCGAAAATCCTCACCGGCATGTCCATCATCATGAAAATCCTGGGCGTGGAGCAGGGATATATCGGCATCGAGACGAATAAGCCCGATGCCATTGAAGCCATGCAGGCGTGCAGCAAGGGTAACGGCCTGGATGCTCCCGTTATTCCCCTTCGGACCAAATACCCTCAGGGAGCCGAAAAGATGCTTATCCAGGCGGTATTGGGTCGGAAAGTACCAGCAGGCGGACTGCCGATGGATGTGGGCGTGATTGTTAACAATGTGGGCACGGCCCTGGCGGTGACGGAGGCGGTTACTGAGGGTAGGCCCCTCATTCAGCGGGTGGTCACCGTCACGGGTGATGGCATCAACGAGCCCCGGAACGTGATGGCCCGGGTCGGCAGCCCATTCAGCCATCTGATTGACTTTTGCGGCGGGTTGAAAGCGGAGACGGCCCTGGTTTTCATGGGCGGTCCCATGATGGGTATCGCCCAACATGACCTCCGTGTGCCGGTGGTTAAGGCCACCAGCGCCATCATCTGTACCACCGCCGTTAAAAGAGCCGAGAGCTTGCCCTGCATCCGCTGTGGGAACTGTATCTCCGCTTGTCCGATGAATCTCTTGCCGACGCGGCTGGCGCGACTGACCGAGATGCAACAATGGGAAGCCGCGGAAGAATTGGGAATCAACCATTGTATTGAATGTGGTTCCTGTGCCTATGTATGCCCGTCGCATATCCCGCTCGTGCAATGGATTCGCGTGGGAAAGTATAGCCTGACCCAGTTGCAGGCTAAGACGTAGGGTCAGCGCCCGCTTCGATCTCGTGAGAGTGACATAGAGACCCAGATAACGTCATACTGTAAGTGTAGGCCTGCAATGCCTAGCCCCTTGCGGGGAAGGTGAATGCCGGCAGAAAGCAGACGGAAACAGAAGTATCATCCCTGGTCATATGTCGGTAGAAAATTCTAAACCGGAGACCACTCGGCCCAAAGCGGCCGCCGAGGATAAGGCGAAAGAAAGTACTCCGAGTCCCAGACTGCTTATCCTTTCTTCGTCCCCGCACCAATTCGGCCCCCAGAGCGTTCCCAAGATCATGTGGTCGGTGGTGGGTGCTTTAATACCCGCGGCCCTCATGGCCATCTTTTACTTCGGCATGCGAGCCCTCTGGATGATGCTCGTGTGCGTGCTGGCAGCCCTGGTCACGGAAGCGCTGATCAATCGCCTGCGAGGGATTGCCTTTACGATCAAGGATGGGAGTGCCATTATTACCGGACTGCTCCTGGCATTGACCCCTGCCGCCTGCTTTTCCCTACAGCTGTGGAGTGATCGGGGCGGTGTTTGCCATTGCCATCGGGAAGCAGATCTTTGGCGGCCTGGGATATAACATATTCAATCCGGCGCTGCTGGGGCGGGCCTTTTTGCAGGCCAGTTTCCCGGTGCAGATGACCACCTGGACCTTCCCCAGCACCGCCAAGTTCGGCACTCTGGACGCCATCACCGCCGCCACGCCGCTGGGACAATTCAAGTTCGAGCGCATCCTGACAGCCTACCAGGACCTTTTGCTCGGCAACATCGGTGGTTGTCTGGGGGAGACTTCGGCCGTGGCCATTATCATCGGCGGACTGTATCTGATAGTGCGCAAATATGCCGACTGGCGCATCCCGGCCAGTTTTCTGGGCACGGTGTTTATTGTAGGCGGAATATTCTGGCTTATCAGTCCCGCCCAATATCCCGATCCTGTGTTCCACCTCCTGTCCGGTGGGTTGATGCTGGGGGCCTTCTTTATGGCGACCGACATGGTCACCTCGCCGATTACACCCAAGGGTTCGTGGATTTTCGGCTTCGGT
>JBGVTM010000175.1 GCA_041862535.1 Candidatus Neomarinimicrobiota bacterium
ATTAGCAGTGGGACACCTGGAGCTGGTCCCCAAGTTGATATCGCTGCCAGTAGCCATGCCAGACCGTCGGGAAGCTACCGTAGCGGTCTCTTATAACAAGCCGACCACCCTGCCTCCGGGCGAGAGCCTGACCACCCTCCGCACCTTTGTGATGGTTCACCGTGGTGATCATTTCCAGCCCCTGTCCGAGTATCGGCGGTTCATGATCCGGCAGGGGGTTAAATTCCGCAGGGCCCCGGAAACCGCATTCGAACCCATCTGGTGCGCCTGGGGTTACCGACGGGATTTCACCATGGACCAGATCTACGGCACTCTGCCCATGGTCAAGCAGCTAGGCTACAAATGGGCAGTGTTGGATGATGGCTGGCAAACGGCCGAGGGCGATTGGTATCTGGTAGACACCAAGTTCCCCAACGGCGATGCTGACATGATCAAGTTAGTCGACAGAATCCACGCGGAAGGATTAAGAGCCAAGCTGTGGTGGGCCCCCCTGGCCGTGGATCCCGGCACCAATCTCATCGAGAAGCATCCCGACTATCTCCTCCTCAATGAAGACGGATCCACCCAGGACATCAGTTGGTGGGACTCCTACTACCTCTGTCCTGCCTTTCCAGAAGTGCTGGACTACACCAAAGAGCTGGTGATTAAGATGATCAAAACATGGGGCTATGACGGTTTAAAGATCGATGGACAACATCTCAACGGTGTGCCACCCTGCTATAATCCGGCTCATAACCATGCCTACCCTGAGGAGTCCGTTGAGCAACTACCCGATTTCTTCAAGCTGATTTATGAGACCGCACTCAGCATCAAACCGGAAGCAGTTGTAGAAATCTGTCCCTGTGGAACGGCCTATAACTTCTTTATGCTCCCATACATGAACCAGGCTGTATCTTCGGATCCGCTCAGTTCGTGGCAAATCAGACTCAAAGGCAAAACCCTCAGAGCCCTGTCGGGCAATGATGTGGCCTATTACGGCGACCATGTGGAACTCAGCGACGGCGGCACCGACTTCGCGTCAACTGTAGGCATCGGTGGGGTCATTGGCACCAAGTTCACCTGGCCGGTTGGGGCCAAGGCCGATTCTGAGCACGACCTTACCCCGGTGAGGGTGGAAGAATGGGATAAATGGGGACGTATCTACCGGGAGAAGATGCTCTCGCAGGGAACCTATCGGGGAGAGCTGTATGATCTCGGTTTCGACCGTCCCGAAGCCCATGCTATTCTCAAGGGCAACAATATGTACTACGCATTTTACGCCAGCACCTGGGACGGCGAAGTGGAGCTGCGAGGTCTGGAGGGACGGAGCTACCGCGTCTACGACTACGTCAATGGTCAGGAGCTGGGCCGGATCAAAGGCCCATCGGGGCGGCTCAAGGTAGCGTTTGAAGCCTATCTGCTCATGGAGGCCACGCCGGAATGAAGCGCCGACATGTAATTGTTAAGGAGCGGAACCGAAAATCGCCTTTATCAAGGGTAGAACGACGCATTAAGACGGGGCGCAGAATAACTGCGCCGGTAGAGCGGATAATATTAGCTGAAAAAATCACTTGATAAGGAATTGAAAGTATCATACCTTATAAGTGTTCTAAAAATGTAGATCAATTATATATTATCGAAAAGACATCGAAAGCTAAAGGTGGGTAACAAAGACGTTTAGAAACAAAAGGGCTTAAAGCCCACAATAATGAATCGGTTAGTGCCAATGTGAGGCTTGGCTACTTACTGAATATTGAATTTTTGCATGAGGAGGACCATCATTACCTGCGGAAAATCATACGACCAACCTGCCTATCGTGCTTATTTAAAATTTCATTCGGAAACTACTTATCTTGATTCCCAGAACGGTGGAATCAAGACTGAAAAATCCAGTCTGGCTAAGGTGTCAGATACAGGTCAATGTTGCATGTTATCAGAAGTAATCCCCATTACAGTTAGGAGTCCCTTATTAAATGAGGGAAAAAGGAGAAAAGATGACTATTAAAGAGTTCAAATGGGTTGTCTCACCTTTGCTTGCTCTCTTGGTTGTCACCACCTTGTGCTCACCTGCGTTCGGTGGTACTACCGGTAAAATTTCCGGTTCAGTGAGAGATATCGAAACCGGAGAGGCACTCCCCGGTGCCAATGTGGTTATCGTCGGTACGACCTTGGGAGCGGCAACTGATGTGACCGGGGATTTCTTTGTCATAAACGTGCCCCCAGGAACTTATTCAGTACGAGTGACCATGATTGGCTACGCCCCTGAAACAAGGACGAATGTGATAGTCAACGTGGATCGTACTACTAATATCAATTTCCGTCTGAGGATCACCGTTATCCCGGGAGAGGAAGTCACTGCTGTAGCAGAAAGACCAATCATTCGCCCGGACCTTACGGCCAGTATAACCGAGATCTCGGGTGACGACATCGAATTGGGGCCGGCAGAAAATCTACAAGATCAGATTAGACAGCAGCGAGGAGTTCTTCTGGGTTTAAGTCAGCTCGGAACGGGTGGATACCGTTTTTCAAGTGTACCCAGCGATGAACTTCATCTTAGAGGTGGCCGTGAGAATGAGACCTTGTTCGCGGTTGATGGGATGACAGTCAATGACCCCCTGTGGGGTGGCTCCGACTATGCTCAGAATACATCAGCGAGCAGCGTCACTGAAATGAGCACCTTGGCCGGCACCTTTAATGCTGAGTATGGCAACGCAATGTCCGGGGTTATTAATGTTATAACGAGGGAAGGAACCGAAAAGTATCAGGGTCATTTTTCATCCTATTCTGATCAACTTGGTGTCGCCGATTGGGATCAAGGCACTTCGCAGGCTGAGATCAGCCTCAGTGGCCCCATACCATTGACGGGCAATAAAGTAACCTTTTTTATCAACGCTCAAACGCGAGCCACCGATGGTTATCTCTACGGTTACATCTATCCTAACTGGGTCGATTCGCGTGGCGAGGAAGTGGACACGTTAGGGATTCCAAACGGGGGGACCCCGAAGGAAATCTCGATGGATAAAAAAGAATTGTTAAATGGATTAGTCAAACTCACGTGGCGTGTTTCACCCAAGATCAAGATCAGCACATTTGCTGCCTATAGTGACTCCAAAGAGGCCTTTTACGATCACTGGATGAAGTATAATCCCGAAGGCAGTCCCTATCACTATTCCACAGATCTGATGCTAAATCTCAGTATGACCCATACGTTGGGTGCTCGCACTTTTTACGATCTGGGCGTTTCTCACCAGCGGAAAAGCCGTTTTCTGGGTGTTTATGATAGTTGGGACGACTATATGGTCGTCTTAGAGGAGAGCGATCCCACGGGCAATTGGAGTGTATCGGGCGAGGATTGGACCTGGCACCACGATGACTCGGAAATCTCCGGGCTCAGGTTTGCTCTAACCAGCCAGGTAACCAAAGTTCACCTCTTGAAAACCGGGGTCAACTATCGCAAACTGGCCTTGCACAGGGACAGCCGGAATCCCAATGAGGTGGGAATGTTCTACATTAACTATGATCGACAGCCCACTGAGGTTGCGGCTTTCCTGCAGGATAAAATGGAGTTCTCAAAAATCGGGATGATTTTAAATGCCGGCGTGCGATTTGATATGTGGGACGCCGACGCACCTTACTGGGTAGACATCAGCGATCTTGCCGGTATGGAAACGAAGCAGGCTACACCGAAGAAAACGGTCTCCCCACGATTCGGGGTCTCGTATCCTATATCGGATATCGGTGCCTTTCACTTCGCCTATGGGCATTTTTACCAGTTTCCATCCTATACCTTAGTATACCAGGGTCAGAGAGAACTCACGAACAAGGAAGATTATTATTATGATAACGAGGATTATGACTATGAAGAGGGTGAACTCTATTACCCCATGACGGAAATGTATGACTTTCGCCTAGCCAATGGAGACATGGAACCTGAAATGACCGTTGCCTACGAAGCGGGAGTACAAACCAAAGTCACCGAAGACGTCTCAATAGATATCACGGCGTTCTACCGAGAGATGTCCAATCTGGTGGGCGAAAGATTTGTGACCGAGGCTGCTGCGGGCGCTGGTATTAAATACAGTGACAATTATGACTACGGGAATTCAAAGGGGGTAGAAATCGTTCTCAACAAGAGATTCAGCAATTATTTCTCATTACGCGCCAATTACACCTTTGCCAAAGCCTTGATCACGAGCTCAACGCCATGGACGCAAATCCAGGTGGCCAACCCAACCTATCGAACCTTCATTGCTAATTGGGACCGTCCCCACACCTTTTCTTTCGATCTACTCATTGGAGAACCGGGGAATTGGACCGTAGGATTGTACGGCAATTTCCAGTCGGGACTGCCCTATTCGATCCGCGTGGAGCCCAATACCGAAAGAATGCCCTGGCTAGGCACCCTGGACGTGAGAGCCAGCAAGAGCCTCCATCTCCTCGGATTCGAAGAGTCTGTTTTTCTTAGAGTTCTCAACCTGCTGGACTACAGCAATATTTACAGCGTCTATGCCTCTAGCGGTAAACCGGACCTCCCTCTGGGAATAGAGCGTAATGCGCGGAATCTCAATATTTATGATGATCCCAGCAACTACGGCCCGGGAAGGCAGGTGAGGCTGGGGTTAAGTGTTGATTTTTAACCGCATTAAGGAATGACGTCACATTCTCAATCAGTTTCCGTTAGCCTAGATGGAATATAAGGAGCCAAGGATTATGAAGGTCAAATTCACAGGGGTAATCCAATCGTTAATAGGCCTACTTTTAATACTTCCCGCAATCTCACAAGGGCAATTAGCCTCAAAGCGCTGGAACGTTTTCGACGTGAACAGGATTGCGACCACTTTTGGGAACTATGGAGCAATCGCCGAGGGACAATTGTGGTATGGAGCCGGCCACCATCCCGCTTTTGAGTACCCCATCGGCAGTGGCGCTGAATATGGCATGGCCGTCGGATTCTATGTCGGCGGATATAGTGAAGATGGTGGCGGCGAAAATCCGGATGGAAAGTGGTACTTTGATATGAGCCTGGACGAATATAAGGACAACTGGGATGATTACCACTGGGATCCTTATGGCCCCGGTCCCTACCCCAATGATGTGCCCCTTACGGGAATTTATGATTTCGTCGGTCAAGCCCAGCGCGCTGCCATGAGCGATGATCCTGACAGCTGGCCCGACCCAATAAATGCTGATGGAAGATACGGCTGGCCGGCTGAATACCCCCATACCGGCGAAGCCGTGCTGCTGGATGCAACAGGGTGGCCTGGTTTTGGACCCAATGGGGAATGCATCGGGCATCAGGAGAGCTTCAGTGTAGCGTACTCGGTCAATCATATCGCCGAAATTCCGCCCGAACGCTGGCTTAAGACCCAAGTCGTGTTCCGGGGTGTCGCTTTTAAAGGCAAGTTATACGAGGATTATATTTTTTGGGCTCACTACATCACCAATATTGGCACTAAACCCATTACGGACTGCTATTTTGGAATGTGGGGCGACTACAATTTTGTGTGGAATCAAGATTGGAGCAACCCTGAGTGTGAAGCCTTTGACGCCAGACGACAGATGGGTTACGCCTGGAATCCCACCGGTTACCATGAGACACCGGCCGGATTTCCCGTCGAGCCCACAGCCTACGCGGGAATAATATTCCTGAAAACACCCAAGAGTAACGAGGGCGACGAGATGGGTGTCACCACCGTTAGCTGGGCCGTTGATCCTGGCGGTGATGACAGTGGCAACATCATGGATGACTTTTACAGCAGGAACATCCTTAACGAAGGCAGCCCGTATGACACCGATGGTGATGGGATTGATGATACTCACGAACGGGATGGAGTAGAATACGATTACGGCTACACTCCGGAATGGAGTGACGCGGGGATGTTTTTCATGAACTCCGGGCCGGTGACCCTGGCTCCCGGCGAGACCGATACCCTGATCGTTTGTACGGTCATCGGCGATAATCTATTGGATCTCCGGAAAAACGCGGACCGGGCCATCACCCTGTACAACTCTGGGTGGAAAATAGCCGAACCGCCGCCGGAAGCCATTGTGCAGGCGGTAGCGGGCGACCGGAGTGTCACGCTTACGTGGGGCCAAGAAAGTGAGTCGGCAAGTGATTTTGAGGGCTACCGGATTTATAGAAGTAAAGATGGCGGTGCTACCTGGGGCGACCGGGTAGTGACTGACCCCACCGGTACGGTGGTTGGATACGTCCCCCTGGCTCAATTTGATAAAGTGGATGGCATTGTAGGCCCCTCCAGTCACCCGGATGCCACCTGGTTGGACTTTGGTGACGATTCCGGGATGCCAGATACCACCGCAGCAGGTCTGTACACTTTCACAGACACAGACGTGATTAACGGGCTTACATATCGGTATTATGTGGCGGCTTACAATACCGGAGAACTAGCACCCCCACCGGTAGAGAATTCGCCGAACTCCGCTCCTTCTATTGCCAATGATAATACCGTTGAAGTGACCCCGATGGCTGCCGTCGCCACCCAGTCTCTGGATAGTGTCAAAGTGGTGCCCAACCCTTACCTGGCCGCCAACGAGTGGGAAACCAAGCTGTTTGTGCGGGAGCTTCACTTCACCCACCTTCCTGCCAAGTGCACGATTCGCATCTACAACAGTGCCGCCGAGCTGGTCCAGACACTCGAACACACCAATGGGACCAGTGTGGAGGCGTGGAACTTGAGATCATCCGCCGATCAGGAGGTGGCCCCAGGGCTCTATTTCTATCACATTGAATCTGAGAATCCCAAAGCTGAGAAAGTCGACAAATTCCTCATCATCAAATGATGGGGATTCATTTCGTTTGAATATAGAATACAGATGTCTCATGTTTCTATTTAAGGAGTAAGATGATGATCAGGAAATTTAGGATTCTAAACTTTGTTTGGATGTGGGCCTTAGTCGTCAGCACTCTGGCCTATGGGCAAGAAACCTCACAAGTAGGGACCTCTACGGCCAATTTCCTGAAAATCGGAGTTGGCAGCCGAGCAGCGGCTCTAGGGGATGCCTTTGTGGCCATGGCTAATGATGCCAGTTCTCTATACTGGAACCCGGGAGGACTGGGTAGTATCAAGCAAGTCGAGTTTCTTTTACAGAGCAACTCTTGGATAGCGGATACTGATCTTCATTACCTCGGCCTAGCGCTACCGGTAGGGAATGTGGGCACTTTTGGGGCTAGCGTGTATAGTTTTACTTCGGGTGATATCGACGAGACGACATTACAGCAACCTGAAGGTACCGGAAGAGTCGTAAGTGCATCTGATATCGCCATTGGAGCCTCCTATGCCCGCCAGCTGACCGATAGATTTTTCGCTGGAATGACCGTGAAATATATAGGCGAGCGTCTGTCTCGTGAAACGGCCAGTTCCTTTGCAGTTGATATTGGGAGTCTGTTTATTACCAATTTCCTCCATGAGATGCGAATCGGAATATCGCTCTCAAACCTTGGCAGCAGGATGCTTCTTAGTGGACCAGATATGCTTGTTGATCACGATTTGGCCCCTGATCTGCCGACAAATAAATATGCCGATGCTTCCCTTACAACCCAGGATTGGGACTTACCCCTTATTTTTCGATTCGGACTGGCAACTGATATATTCAGGACCGGGAGCTCTCGTCTAACCACGGCTTTCGCTGTTAACGACTCCAGGGATTTCGAACAGCGTTACAATGTCGGCGCCGAATATGCGCTGACCTTATTTGGTGGCCAACAGGTATTTCTCCGGACAGGCTATAAAGGCAATTATGATGAGGAAGACTTAACTGCCGGCGGTGGACTAAATATAAAATTGGCTGGATATAATCTAGGTATCGATTATGCCTACGCCGGAGCGGGGCGCCTGGGCAATACACAGCGATATTCCATTCAAATCATATTCTAATTTGGAAAGATATCGTTTTTACAGGAGAATAACATGAATAGAAAACGGATAAAATGGTTCGGCCTTAATTGCCTCTTTTTTATGGTACTGGCAATTATAAGTTGTACTAAAGAATGGCCAGAGGCTCCTACGCCGACTGCCCGACCTGAAGTGGTATCCGTTAGTCCAGAGGAGTGGGAACTGATGGTACCTCCTGGAGCCACTATCTCTATAACCTTTGACGCAGCCATGGACTTAGAATCAATCAGGAGCAATTCTTCGGTAGCGGATGCCGACGGCAACGAGGTGGCTGGGAGTTGGAGCTTGAGTGGAGATACCACAGTAGTCTTTACCCCCTCCTCAAACCTGAGCCAGCTTTCCCGATATGACGTGGCGATTGAAGGCGCTTTTGACGATGAGCAGAATTGGAAGGGACCTGGCGCCCGGGATGTCTATGGCAACTCCTTATATGAGGATTATGCCACTCATTTCACCACCGAAGGCAACTACGGGGCGAGCCCCATGTATCTGTCCGCCGGCCCTAACTATGGCGACCAGACCACGATTGGCCGCATAATGGATTTCGAAGTCGAGACATTGGAGGGTTTCGAAGGTGCCCAGGGGATAGCTTTGAGCTCCGACGGAAGCGATCTTTATGTAGCCGATCGTTGGGGTAACGCCGTGATGGCAGTAGATGCAGCCAGCTTCAGTATCAGTGCCACCATTGCGCTTGAAGATACCATAGAGGAACCCTGGATTGTAGGGATCAAGCCGGACGACAGTGAGGCCTGGATTCTGTGTCGGGGCACCAACCATCTGGTCATCATTGAAACGGAGAACAACACGATCACCCAGGTGCTCCCCTTGAACAGCTATTGCCCCGATGGGGGATTCCTCTATTGCATTCAGTTCAACAGCGACGGCTCGAAAGTTTATGTCTCTACCCGTCTGTCGAAGTCTGTGCTAAGAATCAACACGACCACCTACGCGGTGGAGTATGAGAAAGTGGTTGATGAGGTGCAGCATATTCAGGATTTTGGAATCAGTGCTGATGATTCCAAACTCTATCTGGGCAATACCTGGGGGATGGAGCCATCGATCGTCATCGTAAGCGCCACATCCGATATGGCCACATTGGGAACCATCGATTTACCCGATGAGTGGGGTGATGCGAAGAAAATGACGACCTACGGTAACTATCTCTACGTAGGTTTGCGCTGGATGGGCATCATCTATAAGATTGACATGACGACTGATGAAGTGGTGACCTATGGAACGGTAGGCGATGAACCTGACGATACTGGTCTGGAGGGGATTGCCGTTGATCCCACTGGAGAGGTGATTTATGCCGTTGCTCCAGATGAAGAAATGATCGCCCTCTTTGATACTGAGACTCTCACTCGCATCGGCTTTATTGAATCAGGAAGTTGGTGGCATATCGTTACGCAGAAGCCATAGATACGAAATTCTCCCCCCCCGGATGTTGTAGAAATTGTGGCCGTCACTTTCATTCTGTGAGGTGACGGTCGTTTGCTTGTTACACACCTGCCGTCCGCTCTAGAAAGGGACGAAAACCATTCCTTCCCCTTCTGTTTCTCCCTATACTGACCATGCTAATTGAATCGTATGGAAACTAGCAAATTGACTTTGATCCGTAATCAAGAAGCATAGAATGAAAATCCGTTTTTTGTTCATGGTAACTCAAATGATCGCGGCCATGGTATCTGCTCCGCTATCCGGCACCTTATTCGCTCAAAGCAAGGGCGGTCGCTGGCAGTTCGAGATGAACGGTAATGACACCGCCGATTGGGACCAGGTTGACAACAACGGGAGTTTATCAGGCAATGCCTTATACGGAAGCGATGATCCTTTGCAGGAAGGGAGTTATTACCTGGCCTTGGAAGACACTGGGCAATACGATCATTTCTACGTTCCGGATAGCTACGATCTGGATTTTGGCAATGGGGACATTGCCCTCGCGGCCTGGATCTATCCCGAAACGGTAGAACCCACCACCCAGTATCTCGTAGTGAAGGGCGATCACGAGGCTACGCCCTATAAGACTAACAACTATGCCCTGCGCCTGGCAGGCGCATATCTCAACTTTAACGTAGCCGACGCCAGTGGTACTTCGATGAAAGTTGTATCCTCGTTCACTGTCCAAATCGAACAGTGGAATTTCGTAGCCGCATTTTATGACTACAGTGACAGTGTTGTGTATCTATGGAAGGAGCCTGGGGTTGCGCCTACTGATACTTGCTTCTTCAATGCGGATTTGGTCACCAATGCCAATCGCCTATATATCGGTGCCTGGGGCCAGGAAGGCTATCGCAAGTTTACCGGGCGTATTGATGATATGCGAATAGGCACCAGGGTTGAAGAGATTATGGAGTCTAGTATAGCTGTTCGCGAAGCTGCCGTCGTCCCCGGCCCCAAAATATTCCGCTTAAAACAAAATTACCCCAATCCATTTAATCCGGAAACAATCATAGCGTTTGACCTATTACGTAACGAGCATGTATCCCTTGATGTTTATAGCATTCTCGGACGGAAGGTAGCGACCTTGGTGGACCAGAAGATGAACGCGGGCAGTTATGCGTTTCCTTTTGATGCCGCTGATTTAGCGAGTGGCTTCTATTTCTATCGTATACAGGCCGGTCATGAAAATGAAGTCAGGCGAATGGTATTGATGAAGTAATAGGAGATGGTACGTTAAAATCAATTACCAAGACAGCAGCCAGGATTACGATTAAGGATAAATGGCGATTGATCAATCCTAAATAAAGGGAAGGGGGAAACGGCTATGTCGTGGGCTTCACAGAAGGTATTTCAATCACTGGTAATCACTATCGCGGCTATAATGATAGCCACGACCTGCACACGACAGAGGCCGGTGGCTCTACAGGTGGACGGGGGCATGATCAGCCTTGAATTCGACGATCAGCTGCACAGCCGGATTGTTTCCAGGCTTGGTGAGGAACCTCTTGTGCTGGGTGACATGACACCATCGGAATTCATCACCGTGGGCGGTAGGGCCCACAAGGATTTCCAGCTTGCAGACCACACAGCCACAGAAGGTGAGGATGAGATCGGCAAGCTGAGGGTATATCACATCAAAGGGTCCTCCCCGTCTTTAAACAAAGAGATCACCATTACCAGCTACGACGATTTTCCAACCATGTTGGTCCTCCAAGTGACCTATACCAATCCGGGAGACACCGAGCTTGCCATAGATAGCTGGACCAATCATCATTATGGCTTCTCCACCGGTGGCAGTAGGGCGAATCCTCCTTTCTGGTCTTACCAGGGGGGTTCCTACGGTTGGGGCAACGATTGGGTCAAGCCACTGACGAAGGGTTTCCGCCAGGAAAATTACATGGGGATGAACCACGAGGACTACGGTGGTGGAACCCCGGTGATAGACGTGTGGCGGCCGGATGTGGGCCTGGCCGTGGGGCATCTGGAGCTGGTGCCGAAACTGGTCTCGCTGCCGGTAGCCATGCCGCGTGCCCGGCAGGCTACGGTGGAAATCACTTTACAGCAGTCAGTTACCCTCAAACCCGGTGAGAGCCTGACTACCTTCCGGACTTTCGTTGCAGTCCACCGCGGAGACCATTTCCGAATCCTGACCGACTACGGCCGATTCATGGTGCACCAGGGGATCAAGTTCAAGGAGCCCCCACCGGACGCTTACGGGACCATCTGGTGTGCCTGGGGCTACGAGCGAGGCTTCACCATGGAGCAGTTTCGTAACACCCTGCCCAAGGTGAAGGATCTGGGCCTGGACTGGGCGGTATTGGATTACGGCTGGGAGAAGATTGAGGGCGATTTCGTGCTCGACAAAGTCATGTTCCCGGAGGGTGATGCCAGCATGCGCAAATTAGTGGCGGACATCCATGCCGCCGGCGCGAAGGCCAAGTTGTGGTGGATGCCCCTATCCGCCGAGCCCCGCACCCAACTGCTCAAGGACCATCCCGATTACCTGCTGCTCAATGAAGACGGCACCCCCCGGAACATCGAGTTCTGGAAGTCCTATTTTCTCTGTCCGGCCTACCCTCCGGTTTGGGAGCTCGCCCGACAGCAGGTGATCACTATGCTCAAGACCTGGGGTTGGGAGGGGCTGAAGATTGACGGCAACCACCTCAACAGTGTGCCGCCCTGCTACAATCCGGCCCATAACCATGCCTATCCTGAGGAATCGGTTGAAATGCTGCCGGCCTTCCACAAGATGATCTACGAGACCGCCCTGTCTATCAATCCGGAAGCGGTGATTGAGATTTGCCCCTGTGGGACCAACTACTCCTTCTACCTTCTGCCGTATATGAACCAGGCAGTGGCTTCGGACCCGGTCAGTTCCTGGATGATCCGGCAAAAAGGGAAGACCATCAAAGCCCTCTCCGGCTCCAAGGTGGTCTTCTACGGTGACCACGTGGAGCTCAGCGACGGCAAGGAGGATTTCGCCGCCACGGTGGGAATCGGCGGGGTGATCGGCACCAAGTTCACCTGGCCTGTCGGCGTGCATGTTTCTAGGGAAAGCGGCGACATCAGTCTGACACCGGAGAAGGAGGCCAAGTGGGCCAGGTGGATCAGGATCTATAAGGACAAAATGCTGCCCCTGGGGACTTACCGGGGCGATCTTTATGATATCGGGTATGACCGGCCTGAAGCCCACGCCATCAGCAAGGATGGCCGGATGTACTACGCTTTCTATGCCGATCAATATGCCGGTGAGGTCGAACTGCGCGGGCTGGAAGACAAGACTTACCAGGTTTACGACTATGTGAATGAGAATGACCTGGGCCCGGTGACCGGTGCGGTAGGGAAGCTGGAGGTTGAGTTTCACGCTTCTCTCCTGCTGGAGGTCACCCCTCAGTAGAAGAATATGGTCATGAAAACCTGTGTGAAATGGGAATGCAGGTCGATGAAGTAGCGGGATATCGCCGCTAGTGTCCTTACCATAGGGGACTAACTAAAAGGAGGGAAAATATCATGATGGAAAAAAGGAAATTGGCACAGCCATATTGGTTACTCATCTTCTTACTCGGCTTCGCTCACTCCGGGTGGGCTTCCGATCCGGTCATCTATTTCACGTACAATTTCAATTTCAATCTGAACTTTGCCGAGTGCCCGGTAGACAGTACGCCCGTCATGGTTGAGCAGGGGCATATCCCACTACTGGACCTGTTCGATAAGCATAAGAAGTGGAAAGCGGATTTCTTCTTCACCGGATATACCAGTAATTACCTGCAGGAGCACTACCCTGAAGTCGTGCAAAGAATCAAAAAGGGGCTGAAAAAGGGCAAGTATCATATCAGTACCTATACCTTTACCCATCCGGTCCTTTCACTGATCCCGTATGACGATGTTGTGCGGCAACTGAAGGCCGGCCTGGAATGTGACCAGAAGGTCTGGGGTATACGACCCGCAGGACTCTTTCTACCGGAAGTATCCTGGGATGTCTGTCTGCCTCAAATCATGGACGAGGTAGGAATTGAGTGGGTATCGATCTATAAGGAGATTGTTCCCGCTTACACCAATGAACTGGTTTATCCACCCACAGCCTATGTAGAGGGTATCAACCAGACCAAGGCCAAGGTGGTGTTGTGCACCCATAGTATGGACCAGGGCAGCACCGAGGAATTGAAGCGAAGATTGGATTCGCTATATCTCGCGCTCAAAGAACAGAACATTGATGAATTCCTGGTGGCGTTTAAAGATGATGCCGAATGCCTCTACTTCCATTCAATCGACGACAATCCCGGCAGCATCTGGGGTGATCGGCTACAGCACCTAGCGGAAATCGAGCGCATGGACGCAAAAATCACCATGATCGAGAACCTGCCCTACGCCCGATTCATGACTATGGGTGAGTATATCAAAAGGCATCCACCTGAGGAGATGATCTATGCTGAAAATATCTCGGGTCATGCCAACTTTGACTGGTGGTTACGCGGCGAAGGGAGAGAGCGTCTGAATGTGCTGGAAAACCAGGCTAGAGCCGAGATTACCAATGCCTCTTACGTAATCGATCTGGCAGAAAAATTGGGAATGGATGTTACCGAATCTAGGCAGTTATTGGAAAAAGCGCAGTATCAGCTCCTGCTGGCCGAAAACAGTGACGGCCGGGGATTTGTCCCCCACTCTTCACGAAAAATATTCGTGGCCACCGCGGCGGTGAAAGCCAAGGAGCTAGCCCAGCAAGCGGCGAAAGCGATCAAGAAGAAATAGGTCCTTATTCTGTCCTACCGTACTCCATATGGTGTTACGACGTGATGGTCTTCAGAAGCGTTTGTTCCCACGAACTGACCGGGAGGGAGGGTTGATGAACATCAGCCGCAGTGACTTTCTCAAGGTGGGGGGTGCCGCTACTGTGCTGGCCGGTCTGGGTATTCGGCCTGCTAGAGCCTATGTGGAGCCGCACAACTGGGATGGCTATGACTTCGGTTCCGGTCCGTCAGTAACCGACCGCCTGAACCAAGGCCCCTTCCCCGATGAAGCCGTGCCTGGCTGGGAGGTGGTGATGGCCACCACCCCTACCAAGGAAGTAGTCCCCAACTATGGCATGGGGCTGGTAACCTATATCTGCGATGAAGTCGGACCACCTAAATCCGAGGAAGGACCCCTGGCACAGGCCATAGAAGAACTGGCGAAGATTCCCCTGGGGCAGAAGCTCTATCTTCGCCTGAATTGGAAGGACGTTCAGCGCCGACCGGGACGCCTGGACCTGTGCGAGCATTGGCGACTGACCTTCGAGATGGCCCGAAAGTGTAACAAAGCAGTCGGCTTCAGGATCATGCTGAGTAACCCCGACATCCCCGGTTCGGCTATGCCTGATTTTGTGGCTGAAAAAGTCCCCATGGTGAAATTGGGAAAGACCAAAGCCATCGGTCTGTCAGGTAAGACCCATTATGAGCCCCGCTACGATCATCCCGACTTCCAGGCCGCATTCAAGGAGCTGAATCGGTTACTGGCCGAGGCCTACAATGGTCATCCGCTGGTGGAGTACATGGATACGTATATGTACGGATTCTGGGGTGAGGGGCACACCTGGCCATTCGATAGCAATCCCTTTCCCGATTACCTGACTGCGGAACGGACCTTCGTGGCTATGTTCGAGGAGCAGGCCCAGACCTGGACCAAGACTCCCCTGACCACCAACACCCAACCCGATTTCAGCAGAGTGGGGAATTCGGAGCTCCTGGACCGGACGGTGCGAACCCACAACTGGCTGCGCACCGATACCATCTTCATCGAGAACATACAGGTGGAAGCTCTGAGCAACCGCCCGCCATGGATCGGCGCCGCCGTTGAGGTGGGGATGTCTGATGGGGAGCCCGGGAATCTCCACCTCGATGAAGGCATCAGCTACACCGATAACGTCATCGCCCACGTGAAAGACGTGGGCGCCAATTACTGGTCCCTGTGGAACTGGCACCGTATTTCCGCCCGGCGGATTCTGAACTATTATCGCCAGTACCCCGCCGCCATCGATGATCTAGGCCGTTCCGTGGGCTACCGGGTGAGGCCTTCTTGGGTGTGGCATTATATGAAGGAGGGGTATCCCGGTCTGATTATAGGCTTTGTCAATGACGGCATTGCCGGTGTGCCCGGAGTCCTGCGGATCACCGTCGCCAGCGACGACGGGAAAGTGAGTGTAGGCGGCTGCCTGGATGCCGGCTATCCCTTGCCGGGAAAAGTGCGCCAGGCTCAATTTGTCCTGCCCAAGGGCACGGACTGGAAGGGTTTAAAGGTGCGTGGGGAAATCGGGGTGAAGGGAATTCGCCGCCCCATTCACTGGGCGTGCTACCAGGGGATCAATGAAGATGGATCTCTGACTCTGCGGCCAACCAGGCGGCTGGCAGACTAACTAGAGAGAATCCCTAAAGATGAAAACATTGAGCTGGAGAACCATTGCTCCAGGTATCCTGCTGATGCTTTTGGCAGGCTGTGAACCGGAGCCGACCGTTGAGCAAAACTGGACCCATTATGTCCGCATCGGTGGTCATGGGCTGAACCTGGACGCGGTGGATGACATTATAAAGAGCGCCACGGAAACCCATGTCTTCGGTATCGAGGTTGATAACAGTCTCACGGGCTATTATGAGAGTTTTCTCGATCCGACGGCTAAATTGGAAGCGATCAAGGTGGCAGCCGCAGCGGCCCATGAGGTAGGCAATTATGCCTTTATTTACACGGAGGGGCTGGAAACCATTACCTCTGACGCTGACCAGAAGCCACACACCTTTTTTAAGGATCATCCTGATTGGGTACAGCGAAAGGTCACGGGCGAACCGGCGGTCTTCGGCGGGGGGAGTGCCTTCTGGATCGCAGCGGGGGAGGAGGATGTGTGGATCAGCCCTTACGCGCAAGAATGGCGCGAAATCTACATGCAGCGCATCAGGCAGCTCGCAGCGACGGGCATCGATGGGATTTATGTAGACATCCCCTACTGGATGACCCACTTTGAGAGCTGGGAAGACAGCTGGGCCAGCTTCGATGACTATACAGTAATCGCCTTCAAGGAACAAACTGGGCTGGATGCCAGGACCGACATCCGCCTGGGGGACACGAGCGATCCCACTTTCATCCAATGGATCAATTTCCGCATCCAGAGTCTGACCGATTTCATGGCTGAGGTGGATAGAAACGTAAAGGCAGTGAATCCCAAGTGCATGACCATCGCCGAGATCTATCCCGGCCTTGGGGAGTCGGCAGTGCGGGTGGGTACCGATGTATACGAGCTGTACGACGTCGTAGATGTCATCGCCCACGAATACAGCGAGGGGGGCTATACGGCCGCCAGCCGGAGCCCGATCCACTGGTTCGAATACATGACTGGCATGTTCACTTTCCGGTCATTTGCCCAGGGCAAAGCCTCGTGGATGCTCAGTTATTCGTGGGATGGCGAAGAGCAGATCGAGCCCCGGCAGGCCATGGAGAACCTGTTTCTTGCGCAGATTATGGCTGGTGCCAATGTCTGGGACGCCCGGGGACACGTCATGTCGGGGTCCAACGATTTCACCGCCCGGACGGAGATCTTCAAGTGGATTGGTGAACATGAGAAAACCTTCTACCTGCCGCGCGAACCCGTTGATCCTATAGGAGTCTACTTCTCTCCGGTCACCCGGAACTACTTCCCGGAGGATTTCGTGACCGCCTACAAGGGAGTCATGTACCAATTGCTTCAGACCCATACCGAATTCCAAATCGTCACCCCCCGGACCCTCGGCGATTTTAAGGGGCAGGTTCTGATCCTACCTGAGGT
>JBGVTM010000176.1 GCA_041862535.1 Candidatus Neomarinimicrobiota bacterium
ACACCCTCGCCCTTGAGGCGAAAATAAGGATACCATACCTGGTGGGCCTGATAGCGATGTTCAACCAAAATGCCAATTGTTGTTCCTTCAAGAGACAGTGATTGAGGCTCTGCTGCAGCCGCTTCATACCCATTCTCGAGATACCTGACGACCGCCTCCATGAACGCCGGCAGGTCCTGGGGAATTCTGGCAGTGATCAGGTTACCATCCACAATGGGAGCATCATCGATATAATCGGCCCCCGCATTTATCAAGTCATCCTTTAAGGTATGATAGCCGGTGGCCCTGCGCCCCTTGAGTACACCCATTGCTACCAAAAAACTCCCGCCGTGACAGATGGCGCCGAACAATTTCCCAGCATTGAAATGATTCCCAGCCAACTCCAACATAAGGGGATTCGCGCGCAATTTCAGGGGAGCAAATCCGCCGGGACAGTGAATAAAGTCAAATTCTTGCGTTAAGGCCGTCTGAACGGAAACATCACTAACTAATGGTTCTCCGTTATAGTCGGTATAGATCCGGCCAGCTTCATCCCCGACGAAAAAAACCTCCGCCCCTGCCTCCTTCAGGCGGAAATAGGGATAATATGCTTCGTGGATCTGAAAATTATCCGCCACTAAAATAGCAGCCTTCTTGCCCACGAGAGTCTGGGGTAATGGACTGGTTCTATCCATTTCGTCTGGAATCCTTTGGCCGTTATTCACTCCGTTTACCACCATTTATTAACACCACAGCATCACTCTGAATGAGGCTTTAGATCACCTACCCAGTAAAGCTGCCGATTCCTTATCAAGATAGATAATTGTGCTGGGATGCTTCTTGAGGATAGACGACGGAAACATTGCTGAGATGCTGGCATCCCCGAAGCAGATCCTGACCGCCTCAGCTTTTCTGGAACCCGGTACTACGGCTATAATCCTCTTGGATTTCATGATCTGTTTTACCGACATGGAAATTGCCCGCGGTGGAACCTCTGCCAGTGACGAAAACCAACCTTCACCGACCTGCTGCCGACGACAAGCCTCATCGAGGGTGACGATAAAATAGGGCCTGTTGATCTCAAAATCCGCGGGCGGATCATTGAAGGCCAGGTGTCCATTCTCGCCTACCCCCACAAAGGCTACATCAATGATATGGCGGGATATAATCTCGCTCATACGCTCCGCCTCCTTAACCGGATCCGGTGCGTCCCCTTCCAGCAGATAGACCTGACCGGGATGAACTTTCTGGATCAAACGCTCTTTTAGATACTTCCTGAAACTCGCCGGGTGTTCGTCAGATATTCCGATGTACTCATCAAGGTGAAACATCGTCGTCTTACTCCAATCAATAGACTTATCCAGAGTCAACCTCTGTAAAAATTCGAACTGGGAAGCCCCGGTAGCGGCAATAAAATAGGCCCGCCCGTTGCGTCTGATTGCCGACTTCAAGGCATCCGCGGCCTGCTGTGCCGCCGCATCTGCCATTTCTCCAGCCGAACTAAAAACCTTTATCTCCATTACGCTACTCTTCGCGAAAGCCCTTCATTTTAAAATTTTAGAATTGTCATTACAGAACTCATCAAATTATTCAGGCTGTCACATCAATAATTTTGACCTTATCCAAATCCATTGTACCCAGTCCCAAATCCTGGGATTACCTGAGGGTCTCCAGTGTCATCTCCTTGCTAAAAGTCTCATTTGCGATCCCAATCCGGCGAATAATCGGCGTAAATCAATCAGATGGCCCTGCGACAGCTAAGTACGAAATCGGCTTGGTTCTGGACCTCAAGGGAAAACGACCTGTATCAGTACAGATTTCCGGAAGGCGAGATCAGCCTCTTGACTCCCAGGGGGGAGTCTCGGGAAGCGCCTGCTGAAACTCATCGAGGAATCTGGCCTCCCACTCCTGCGTGTAGCGGCCAGCCAGAAAAACGCTGATGATGTCATCATGGAATCGTTCCCACGATTCTTCTTCCTTACCGGGTACGATGGGATAAAAGAGGCTGCCGGCAGCGCGCGCAGCACGCAAATCACCAAACGCATCACCTACCATGAGAGCGTGGCCCGGCGCATACCTATCTCTGGTGGTCAATTGGAGATGCTCCTTCTTACTGCCCAGTTCCTGCCCGGCAATCAGGGAAACATAGCCGTCTATCCCATACTCCTCCCACTCCCGCATCAGGGCCTCAGCGGGTGTCCCCGAAACGACGATGATATCGGCCTGGGTGTGAAGTTTCTCCAGGGATTCCTTTACCAACGGGAACGGCTTCACCCCCTGGACCACCCGCGCCACCGCCTCATTGATAGCCCGGCTCCATTCCAGGACCCGCCGTAGCTCCTCGCTCCCGGTCCGTTCCAGCTCGCTTTCAAGTGCCGGATTGCCCAGCTTGGTCTCCGCTTCCGTCCAGGCTTGCAGTGTTGGTAATTCCGGGATCGAAACACCTCTTCGCGTCACTTCCGGTCGCTTCCGGAGCAGCTCAAAGGCCTTGAGCAATGCCAGAAACCGGTTACAGCCCCGATCCCGCGAATAAAGGTTGACGAATTCCCACACCTCCCGGGCGTATTTCGAGACACTGGCTAGCTGCCACTTCTCAATAGTGACCGGGCAGAAGCATTCCTTCTGCTTGGGCTCCATGGAGTCGAACACGCACCCATCCGAGTCGATACCGACAAAGTAGGCCTGCTGAGGCTGGAAGTTCTCCAGGTCCTTCCGGGTAAACTGTTTCATATCCTAATCCCCTGCACCTAGCGCTTAATGCGGGCCGTACCACCGGCCATGACGTGCTTGACCTCAGCCAGGGTAATCATACTGGTGTCGCCGCGGGTCGACTGCAGCAGTGCACCGTGGGTGGCGCCAAAATCCACACACTCCTGCAGTGGCATCCCCTTCAAGAGACCATAAATCACGCCGCTGCAGAAACCATCCCCACCGCCAACGCGGTCCTCAACCTCTAAACGCTCGAAACGACGCGATTCATAAAACTGCCCTTCATAATAGGCAATGGCCGACCAGTTGTTCAGCAGCCCACTCAACACTTCCCGTAATGTTGTACCCACAATCTGGATATTGGGATACGTCTGCACTACCCGCCGCACCATATCCTTATAGGCCTCCACCGGGAGCCTGGTCAACTGCTCATCGGTGCCCTTCACTTCAAAACCCAGCACCTTCTGGAAGTCCTCTTCATTGCCGATCAGGACGGAAATGTATGGCACCAGCTCCCGGGTGACTTCGATGGCCCGCTCGCTGCTCCACAGCTTGCTGCGGAAGTTGAGGTCGTAACTGACGATTGTCCCCGCCTCATGGGCCGCCTGCAGAGCCTCCTGGGCCACGGCGGCGCAGCCGTCACTCAGAGCCGTGAAGATGCCTCCGGTATGGAACCAGCGCACACCCCGTTCTCCGAATAGGCGCGACCAGTCTATCTCGCCCGGCTTGATATGCGAAATGGCGGTATGGCCCCGATCGTAGAGCGTAACACTGGCCCGGATACCGGTCCCAACCTCGGTGAAGTTCAGCCCGACCCGGTCCGCCCGGCCTGAACCGTCATAGGGCACCCAGAGCACCTCACTGATATCCATCCCACTGGTCTGGGCGTGGTTGCGGATGAACCAGCCCAGGGGATTATCAACCAGCTTGGATACCCACCCCGTTCGCAAGCCGAAGCGGGCCAGGGCATAAGAGACGTTATACTCACCACCACCCGCCCAGGCTTCAAAGTAGGGCGTCAATTCAATACGCTGGTGTCCCGGAGGACTCAACCGGATCATACACTCGCCTAATGTCAGTAGGTCCAGTTTGCACTCCTTCTCCGATCTGATCTTCAAAGCCATGTTCAGACCTCCAATATGTTTCAATTAGTCTACTTAGGCTCGGTTCTAAGCTGCCTTCAGCCGATACAAAACTTGACCGGCATTTTCAACCACCAGCAGTCCTTCCGCCTCCCTACCTTGCCACTCGGATATATCGATGCTGCTCGGGTCCATATATCCTAGATTGACCTGTCGGCACAATTCATCAGGTATACCGGTCGCGAGGGTCACCTTCACGCGGGGCCGCTCCACCCCATTCTCGAAGGTTCCAACTCCCCGCACGTTGGTGGAATGGGCCAGGATCAACTTCGGGTAATGGGCAAACCGGTCCCACTGCTTGAGAAAATAGTCCCGGACGTGGTAGCCCACTTCCCGGATCAGCTTCCCATGAGTATAGGATAATTCGTTGATTTGCGGCGCATAAATAACGAGTTCCCCACCATCGGCGATGATCGGCTCCAGCTTGTACATCACCTTCCCACCAATCCAGAGGTCGTCGTAGATCACATGAGCCAGTCCTAATATGCGTGGGTAGGCCCTATCCTTGTAGACAATGTGAAGCCGGGTAGAGTAGTCCACGGCTTTCTCCCACGACTCCTCGGGCGAGCCGATGAAGAGACAAGCCAATCCACCAGCTTCGGTTACCACAAAACTGAAGCATAGACTCTCGATACCCAACAGCGAGGCACCTTTATTAAGCAGGACCCGGCTCGGATTGTCCCTTACCCCATTAATGACCGGATTGGTAATCACGGCGCTGATCCAGTGGAAATGGTTGATAATCTCATCACCGGCGACACCCGGAAAGAAATACTTATTTCCGCCGGAAAATCCCGCTGCTTCATGGGGCGCTACCGGGCCCAGAATAAGGATCAGATCATATTCAAACAGGCGTTTGTTGACCGTCACAGGGAGATCTTCGCCGAATAGCCCCTCAGAGATCTCCTTTATTTCGGCCGCTGAAATAGTACCGGCAACCCGCAACTCCTCCGGCCTGTCGTGGACGTGGATGAAGAACCTCACCTTGCGGTATTTTCCCTGATGCTCCGCCGGAGTAATACCTACATGCTCCAGAATGCGGCCCGGGGTCATCGGCTGGTGAGTGCCCGAAGCCACCAGGTAGTCCAGGTCCTGGACCTATTCCCCGATCAGGTCGAAGATGATTCGAAAGAAAAGCTCGAGAGGGGCATGGCGCGAATAATCGGGAATAATAACCAGGACTCTTTTCCCCGCCAGGGGCAAGGAAGCCAGAGCCTGGGCGCTCAGCTCACGAATCTGCCGGGTGCTCAGCTCACCTTGATCAACACCTCTGCCAACGAGCGTCATAACATCACCCTGCGATCCTATTCCTCCTCCCAGACGGTATGGAAAACACCCTCCCGGTCAACCCGCTGATAGGTGTGGGCGCCGAAAAAGTCCCGCTGGGCCTGGGTCAGGTTGGCCGGCAACCGCTCCCGGCGATACATGTCATAATAACCCAGCGAGGCACTCAGGGCCAGGCCGGGAAGCCCGCGCTCGGCCGCCATCGCCACTACCCGCCGCCAGTTCGAATGCAGGCTATTCAGCCGCTCCCGAAATGCTGCATCCATCATTAGGTTGGTCAGGGCGGGATTTTTCCGATAGGCCGCCCGGATGGGCTTGAGCATGGCCGCGCGGATAATGCAGCCCCCACGCCAGATCTTCGCCACCTCATCCAGTTTGATATCGTAGCCGTATTCTTTAGAGGCCGCCCTGATCAGTGCCAGTCCCTGGGCATAACTGGTGATCACGGAAGCGTGCAGGGCATCACGTAATCTGGCAATCCATTTGTCTTTATCTTGTCCTCTGGTTGGCCCGGGACCCTCAAATACCTTCGCAGCAGCCGTGCGCTCAGCCTTATAAGCCGAAATGATCCGGGCTTCAACGGCGGCATTGATGGTCGGAATGGGCACACCCAGGTCAAAGGCATTCTGGGAAGTCCACTTACCGGTCCCCTTCTGTTGAGCCGAATCCAGAATGACCTCCACCAGGGGCTTATCGGTCTCGGGGTCAACCCGGGCCAGAATCCTGGCGGTGATCTCCATGAGGTATCCATTAAGCTCTCCGGCGTTCCAACTATCGAAAACTTCGGCCAACCGGCCGGGTGAAAGCTCGAGTCCGGTCTTCATTATCTCATAGGTCTCCGCGATCAGCTGCATAATGCCGTATTCAATGCCATTGTGCACCATCTTCACATAGTGTCCGGATCCTTTAGGCCCGATATAAGTGCAGCAAGGCTCACCATCCACCTTGGCCGCAATCTCCGTGAGGATCGGCTTGACGTGCTCGTAGGCCTCTTCCGGTCCCCCGGGCATGATGCTCGGACCTTGCAGGGCCCCTTTTTCGCCCCCTGAAACTCCCATGCCCAGATAATGGATCCCCTGGCCTTCGAGCTCGGCGGCCCGCCGCTCCGTATCCTGAAAGTGGGAGTTGCCGGCATCCATCACGATATCACCGCTCTCCAGATGCGGTTTGAGCTGCTCAATAAACGCGTCAACCGGCCCCCCGGCTTTCACCATCAGAATGATGCGGCGAGGACAGCTCAGAGCAGCAGTAAAGTCTTCCAGGCTGTAGGTTCCCTGTATCTCCTTCCTCGAACCTTTACCCTGAATGAATTCTTGCGTCCGCTCCGCCGTGCGATTGTACACCGCCATAGAGAAGCCGTGATTGACTATGTTGAGTACGAGGTTCTGCCCCATTACCGCCAGTCCAATTAAGCCAATGTCGCGTTGCTCCATTTTTGACCCCTTTATAACACCTGTAAAAATACTATCATGAATCCCGGCATAGGCCGGTCATCAAGACGAAGCCGCCTGAATGCTGGCTACCATCCGCCTGGCCCTCTCGGTAAGCACCTCAAAGCGGCTTTCCCGGATAGCCTGCTTGTCCAGCAGGTCCGTCCCGATACCGACACAGGCGGCGCCAGCCTTGATCCATTCACCAGCATTGTCAACCGTCACACCCCCGGTGGGACACAGCCTGATCTGGGGCAGTGGCCCCCGTATATCCTTTATGTACTTAGGCCCCAGTGCCGTAGCAGGAAAAATTTTCACGATATCGGCACCCGCCTGCCAGGCCGCGACAATCTCCGCAGGTGAAAATGCCCCCGGGATCGTCACCTTATCATTATCGTGGGCCACCTCTACAACCTTCGGATTGAATATCGGCCCGACAATAAACTCCGCCCCCGCCAGGATGGTCTGCTTCGCCGTCTCCTCGTCCAGCACTGTACCGGCTCCGACAAGGGCCCGGTCCCCAATGGCTTTGCATACCTCCTTGATCACTTCAACGGCATTCGGAACGGTCATGGTAATCTCGACGCACTCCACGCCCCCGGTGAAAATGGCTTCAACCACTCGAATGAGCTTGCCGGAATCGGTCATGCGAATGACTGCGATGGCCTTCTTATCCAGTATCCGTTGTAATATCTCTTCGCGGCTGGACATCGGCTTCACCCTCAAACAGATTGTGGTACTAATTGACCCTGTTTTAGATTGTCATAGCGGTAAAACCACCATCCACGCAGATGATGGCCCCGGTTACGAAGGAGGAGGCTTTTTCCGAAGCCAGCCACAGGACCACACCTGCCAGCTCCTCCGGCTCTCCATAGCGCCCCATAGGGGTATGCCCGAAAATGGCCGCCTGTCGCTCCGGCGTGAGAATCCTCCGGTTCTGCTCGGCAGGAAAAAATCCCGGAGCAATGGCGTTGACCCGGATGCCGTGGAGCGCCCATTCACGCGCCAGGAAGCGCGTCAACCCATTCAGCCCGTACTTCGATATGGAATAGGTGAAGACCTTCGACAGGGGACGGATGGACGAGGCCGAGGAAATAATGATGATACTGCCGCCTTCATCCTGTTTGATCATCAAATCCCCGAAGACCTGGCTGGCCAAAAACATCCCCTTCAGATTGATCATCATGATCCTGTCCCATTCCTCTTCGGAAATCTCCAGCACCGGCGTGGTGGAATTGACACCTGGGGCGTAAAGCAGAATGTGGATACCACCCCATTGCTCCACGATGGTATCCCTGGCTTCAAGCAGGTCCGCCTTGGAAGAAACGTCCGCTTTGACCACTATACCATCGCCGCCACTTGCTTGCATGGCCTTTAGGTGCTGTTTGCCACCCTCAACGCTGATATCCACGATCGCTACTTTTGCGCCAGCCTTAGAGAAAGCGATGGCCATTGCGCCGCCCAGTACGCCGCTCCCGCCGATGACCACTGCCACCTTGCCGTCCAGACTGAAAAGCTCCTCAAGATAAGACATCACTGCTCTCCTCAGGCATCTCTTGACCCTAACTATGAGGCCAAGAGGTTAGCGATGATCGAAATTCCCTCTTCATAACTCGGGTAGGTTAGTTGACAAACGGCTGTATATGCCGTCGAAAATGGCGTCGCAAATTCTCGTAGTGCGCCGACTCGTTCGCCTTAAGCACTTCCAGCAGTCGATCCTTGAAAAGGTAACCACCTTTTTCATCTTTGGATGTAAGAACCCTACCGAAAGCCACGTGCAGCACCTGGCGGGCATCATCTTGCTCAAAAAGCTGCCTGAGCTCCTCATCCGAATATGATTCCGCAGGCGCGACTTTCGCAGGATCCGCCGACACGTGGTAGGTCCGCTTCTCGGCTTCATAGTGCTCACGCGAAAAATCCAGTATCTCCCTGAAAAGGGACGGGGCGGTCTGGGCAACCGTCCGCAGAGCCTCCAGGTAGCTGGTACCGGCCGTTTTTATGTGAATACGACCGTGGCCAAGGGAACCCACCAGTTCGTAGACCTTAAACTTATCACTGCCTGAGTGGAAGCTGATCTTATAGGGACCCAGCAACTCCGCGATAGCTACATGCTTGATAAACTCATCCCTGAACTCGTTCAGATCGCCCTTATAGTCAATGCCCTTCTCAAAATCACCGATAAACCGTGGCGCCAGGCTCACCAGCTCCACACCGAGCCGCTTCAGCTCACTTACCACCAGAAAATGCTCAAAGGGTGTGGTCACCGACTCGGTTTCATCCACGGACAGCTCAATCTCCACCGGATAGTCCGGGTAGGTAGACCTCAGGTAGCGGACCATTCTTACAGTATGGGTGAGCACGCCGCCATACTTGGCAAGCGCACGCAAGACCTCCTCCCGCCCGGGCCGGAGCCTGAAGCCCTCTCTGATGGCGAATTCCCGCCCTGCATATCGCACCAGGAAACCGTCCAGCGAATCGTCCAGCCAATCCCAGGCGAGGGACTGAATATGCTCTTCGAGCTGCCGAACTGGCAGGGTATCAGCCTCGTTGATAACGTAGGCCCCCGGATCGATGGTGAACATGGTGAAACCAGCTTTCACCATCACATCAATATCGGCGGTGGTTTTCAAATGGTCGGCGTCCGACCCAAACCCTTCTTTATAGCCCTCCTGGAAGACAGCCCAGGTAGCGGCATCCATCACTTCTTCGGCGGTGCGCTCGGTACGTTCCAGCTCCCGGATCGACTGCTGAGCCAGGACTGGCCTCAGACCGGATCCCATCAGGGCCCGCAAATGACCGGGATTGGCCAGGCCCAAACGGTCCCCGAGCCCAATCGAATTGTCCAAACCGATGAGCACCGGCCAGGTGAAATCAAATCGCTCCCGCAGAGCTGCCGCATTCTGATGCTCAAGCGCACAACAGATAAGCTGGCTCTCCGGCTCAAGCCGCGTACTGGAAACCAGCTCACCGCTGAAATCCCTACGGATTGCATTGTCGCTATTCCTGGTCAGAATATACAGCCCCTTCTCAAGGCCCTCTTTGCCGATAAAGAAAAAAACATCATTCAATTGGTTGACTGACTTCGGGTAGATGTGTACTTGACGACCTGCAGCGAGCACCAGAGCAGCTAATTGGTCCTGTTCGTAAACGTTTACAGTCAAAAATTTTTGTACATCATCGAGAAGCATGGTACTCAACGGGAGATGGCAAGACGGAGTTTAATTTTTTTTTTGTGAATAGATGGACGCCGCGCAAAGGGCTACCTCTATCCAGCGGAGTTGACTAACACTCGATATCCCCAGGCATGGCTATCTGCGAGGAATACTTACAGTGCACCAGGCTCCAAATTCGTGCTCATTCAGCAACGAGCGGCCAATCAA
>JBGVTM010000177.1 GCA_041862535.1 Candidatus Neomarinimicrobiota bacterium
TTACTACACTACTACCTACCGGCAAGAAGTCATTTTCCAGCGGATGAAGGAGATCGTCACGGAGTATCTCCGGATGTGGTACGTATGAGTGAACCGCGCAAGAACCGTGCGTACAGCGACGGAAGAAGCCACCGAGGACCAGAGCGACCTGTGATGGGAGTTATACATGAATTACCTGGGTATTGATATAGGCACCAGCGGCTGCAAGGCCGTGATGTTTGATAAGGACGGGCAGCAACTGACTCGGGCAAACCGTGAATATAGTGTGATATTTTCCGATAACGGCGGTGCCGAGTTGGATTCTGACGAGGTCATGGAAAAGTGCTTTGAGGTCATCAAGGAATGCGCGGCCCAGGTGGAGTCCGGCTCAGTACGAGGGATGGGTATTTCCAGTCAAGGCGAGGCATTCACGCCCATCAGCGCCGATGGAAAGGCCCTGTGCAATGCGATGATTCACTCCGATACGAGACCCCGATCCTATGTCAAAATCTGGCCCCAGGAATTCGGCGAAAAGAAACTCTACCAGATTACTGGCCACACTGCCCACTCCGTATTCTCCGTGTTCAAGCTGTTCTGGCTCAAAGATAACCGGCCCGAAGTATGGGCCAAGGCACAAAAGTTCCTCTGTTTCGAGGATCTGCTGCAGCTCCGTCTGGGACTTGATCCCACCATGGGTTGGCCGCTGGCGGCCCGCACGATGATGTTTGACGTTCGGAAGCATGCCTGGAACCGGGACATTTTAAATGCGGTGGGATTATCGCTCAAACAACTGGCAAAACCGCTCCCCTCCGGAAGCATCGTTGGCAAGATTGACAACAGGATCGCCAAGGATCTCGGTTTGTCAGGAGATACGTTTGTGGTAACCGGTGGTCACGATCAACCATGCAGTGCCTTAGGGGCTGGAGTGACTAAGCCGGGTACAGCGATCTACGCGACCGGCACCGTTGAGTGCATCACCGCGGCCTCCGCCAAGCCGGCATTTACCGAGGAACTGCGCCAGAGCAACCTCTGTACGTACGACCATGCCGTGAAAGGCATGTACGCAAGTCTTGCCTATAGCCTAACTGGTGGTAACATACTAAAATGGTTCCGAGACGAGTTCGGTGCCTGGGAAGTGGCAGAGGCCGAACAAACCGGGGTGAACGCCTATGAACTCTTACTCGACTCGATGGGCGAGCAACCCTCAAGTCTGCTCGTGCTGCCTTACTTCACACCCTCCGGGACGCCTTACTTTGACTCGAAGACGAAAGGCGCTGTATTAGGACTCCAAATCTCAACCACTCGCGGAGAGTTCATCCGGGCTCTGTTAGAGGGCGTAGCTTTTGAAATGCGCCTGAACCTCGAAATTCTCGAAAAGTCAGGCTACGAAATAAACGAATTGCGCGCCACCGGGGGGGGAGCCAAATCGGCTGTTTGGAATCAGCTCAAAGCTAATGTAATGGGGAAGAAAATCACGACGTTGAACGTAACGGAGACCGGATGCCTGGGCGTCGCCATGCTTGCCTGTGCCGCGGACACGGGAAAATCGATTCGTGAATTAGCGTCCAAGTGGGTCCGACCATTGTCAACAGTTCATCCGCAGCCTGAACATAAGAAGTGGTACGATGAAAGGTTCAAATTATATCGCACCCTTTATCATATCGTTCGGGAGATTCCCCTTTAGCTGAACAGGTCTACTTGGGATTAGCTTGTGCCCTTTGTTCAGTAGCTGATTTCCTGAACGGCATTTTCCCTGTGGGACGCAAAGGCGGTAGTATATACACGATGGCTACAAGAGATATCCCGGGAATGGGCGCGGGCAAAGCAATGAGCGCCGTCACTGGTAAGCTCTTGAATGATTTTGGAAATGACAATATAGCGATCCAGCGCATTGTTAGATGTAGCCGTACTCCCTGTATCTGCACGGGAAAATAGTACCCTGTCTATATTAGGTGATCCCGCCAAAGACCAACAAATAATAAAACGAAAGGCTTAAGAATTGACTTGGCTTGCATTCATAAGTAACATAGCCAACAATGAAAGATAACGGAAAAGGATTGGATTTGAAAAGTACGGTAGACCGACGGGGTGAGATCGTCCGGATCATCAACGAGAGTGGTAAGGTCAAAGTTGAAGAACTGAGGGAGCTCTTCAGTGTCTCGGCGGTAACTATCCGGAATGACCTGAACTACCTGGAGGGCAAGGGTCTGATTCACCGTGTATATGGGGGAGCTCTTATTCGGGATTATGTGGCCTATGACACCACCCTCATTGAGAAGGCCAAAATACACAGTGAAGAAAAAAGGCGCATTGGTGCCAAGGCCGCAGAGATGGTTTTCGACGGTGATTCCATCATTCTTGACTCCGGGACCACCACCCTAGAGGTTGCCAGAAACATCAAGGACCGGAAAGACCTGACTGTAATAACGAACGCTGTGAATATAGCCACTGTGCTGGCCGGCTATCCTGATATCACCGTGATGTTGACAGGAGGGAGACTACGGAAAAGGTCGTTCTCCCTTGTTGGTCCGCAAGCCGAAATCGCCCTGCGGGAATTTTATTTTGATAAGTTGTTCTTGGGAGCCGATGGCTACGATTTGGAGGTAGGCCTGACAACCCCCAATCAGTTAGAAGCCCACTTGAACAAAGTAATGGTAGACGTAGCCAAGGAGACCATCATGGTAGCGGACTCAAGCAAGTTTGGACGAAAGAGTCTATGCCGAATCTGTGGGCCCGACACAATTAAAAAAATTATCACCGATGCCGGTATCGATAAGGAATACTACGACAGGCTAACGGAGTTGGGCATCGAGGTCATTGTGGCCTAGTGGAATGCCTCGCGGTGCCCATGACGACCCTGGCCCTGGTGAATACTATCCTTCCTTCGCTGATCATTTATGCTGTCATCACCTATTCCATTATAATTACGGGGATGGTCTTTGCCGTCACAGCTATTTATCTGATTGCCGAATAGCCGATGGGAAGCGCACACATGGCGAGAGCTCGCTGGTGAGTTAAAGAATCTCGAGCTGACCGGCAAGGCCTGGTTCTCGGAAATCGAATTAATTGACGGAGAAAGGTATAAAATGGCTCATAGGCTAGCACGATCTAGAAGGGCGTTCTCTGTTACCTTGCTTGTAGTGTTTTTCTCCTTTACCCTAGGGAGAGTCTCGGCGCAGACCCCGCCCGAACGCCTGCTTCTTAAAGACTATCGTCCCAAGTCTATCTACAAGGTACCCGTCACTACCATCGAAAAGGCCAAATATCCCGTCATTGACCTGCATTCCCACCCCTATGCCCAGTCGCTGGAGGAGATAGAACAGTGGGTGCAGAATATGGATGCGGTGGGGATCGAAAAGACCGTCATCTTGACGATGCAGACCGGAGCGGCCTTTGATTCCATCTTCGCCCTCTATTCCCAATATCCTGACCGCTTTGAAATCTGGTGCGGCTTTGACTACACTGGTTACGATCAGCCTGGTTTTGGCCCGGCAGCGGTGGCGGAGCTGGAGCGGTGCGTCCGAGCCGGAGCCACCGGTGTTGGCGAAATCGGTGACAAGGGCAAAGGGCTGTTCTACTCTCCAGTGAAGGCATGGGGGATGCACCTGGATGACCCTCGAATGGACCCCCTGCTGGAGGCATTCGGCGAGTTGGACCTCCCGGTAGCCATCCATGTGGCCGACCCGATCTGGATGTACCAGCCTATGGACTCTACCAACGATGGCCTTATGAACGCTGTGGAATGGCGCCTGGACAACCAGCCCGATATCGTGGGGCACGCCGGGATGATCGATATCCTGGAACGCGCCGTTGCTCGCCATCCCAATACAACGTTCATTGCTGTCCATTTTGCGAATCTATCCTACGACCTGAATAGACTCGGTCGACTCCTAGACCAATATCCCAATCTCTACGCTGATATCTCAGCCCGTTATGCAGAGACAGCACCTATCCCCAGGTTCACCGCTGCTTTTTATAAGAAGTATCAGGACCAGCTTCTATACGGTACCGACATGGGGTACGACCAAAACATGTACCGTATCACCTTCCGGATCCTGGAGACCACCGATGAGCACTTTTACGAGCTCGATGAGTTCGGCTATCATTGGAGCCTTTATGGGCTTGGCCTTGATAAACGTGTGTTGAAAAAAGTCTATCGGACCAACGCCTTGAAAATATTGAAGCGTAAATAGTATCAACATGACCGAGGACCTATTCCTATTCCTGAGGGGGGCACGATGATGAGCGCCATATTAAGGCATATTTTGCAGCCATTGCTCGTTTTCGCAGCCGTAGTGCTGGCTAATACTTGCACACCGGCGCGGCAGGTAGCCGTCCAGGTGAATGGCGGCAAGATCAGAATTGAATATGACGACCACCTTTATAGCCGGGTGGTTTCCAGGCTGGGTGATGAGGAAGTTGTTCTGGGAGCGTTCGCGCCCTCTGAGTTCATCACAGTATCAGATGGGGAGATTAAGAATTTCACAGTTGACAGCACGTCAGTTCATCCCATTGAGGATGAGATTGGAATCGGAAAGCAATACCGGATCATTGCCCGAGTGCCTTCAATAATAAAAGAAATTACGTTAACCAGTTATGACGACTTCCCCACCATGCTGGTCATGCAGGTGGTCTATACCAACATTGGTGATGAGGATCTGATTGTGGAGGGCTGGACCAATCATGGTTATGCCATAGCGACTTCCAGGGCGGGCAGGAACAAGATACCCTTCTGGTCCTTTCAGAGCGGTTCCTATG
>JBGVTM010000178.1 GCA_041862535.1 Candidatus Neomarinimicrobiota bacterium
AGGCAGCAGGGACGATTTGATGAAGTGGTGGCCGGTTTAAGGACCACGTATCACACATTCGGGGAAAATGGGTAACCAGCAGCGAAAGGATCTCCGAGCCCTGGCCAGGGAGGTTATCCGTCAGGAAGCTGAGGCGGTCAATGTTCTGGCGGAGCGTATTGGCCTGGAATTCGAGGAGGCGGTGGAGCTGATGTTCCGCTGCCCGGGGCGGATAGTGGTAACCGGTATGGGTAAATCGGGGCAGATTTCGCGAAAGATCGCCGCCACACTCACCAGTACCGGCACCCCGGCCCTATACATCCATCCCAGCGAGGCTCTCCATGGTGACCTTGGCATGCTGGAGAAGTCCGATGTTCTGCTGGTGGTTTCCAACAGCGGTGAGACCGAGGATATCCTGAAGATGCTTCCCACCATCGAGGTGTTGCAGGTGCCGATTGTAGCTATCCTGGGGCGTGTGGATTCCGCTATTGGACGGAAGGCGAATATCACCCTGGACGCCAGCGTGGAGCGGGAAGCCTGTCCCATGGACCTGGCCCCTACCACCAGTACCACCGCCGCTCTGGCGATGGGCGATGCCCTGGCCATGGCCCTGCTGGAGCTGCGGGATTTTAAGCCCGAACACTTTGCCCTTTACCACCCTGGAGGTACTCTGGGGAAAAAATTGCTCACCACCGTGGCATCCTTGATGCACAGCGGCGAGGAGCTGCCGTTAGTTCATTTAGACACGGTAATGCGTCAGGCCATTTTCGTCATTTCAGAAAAGGGCTTGGGCGTGACCGGCGTGGTGGATGACGATGGTCGCTTAGAGGGTGTTATCACCGATGGCGATCTGCGCCGGGGATTGGAGCGCGATAACCAGCTGTTGGGTCTAAAAGCCAGCGAAGTCATGACCCTAAATCCCAAATGTATCGTCGGCACTGACCTGGCGGTGCATGCCCTGGCAATGATGGAAGACTATGCCATTACCTCACTTTTCGTGATCGACGAGAAGGACCAAACGCGTCCCCTGGGACTTATTCATATTCACGACATCCTCAAGTCGGGGATTCGCCGGTGATGACCAAGGGGATAGGTCGGATCGTGCTCTTAGCTGCGGTGGTGCTCATGTGCGCTTGCCGGGAGTCGCCGGTAGTCAAACAGCGGGGCAGCTCCAAGGATATGTACCCCGATCATGAAAGTTGGGAGAGTACCATTGTCATTTCCCGAGGGGTCTATTTAGTGGCGGTGGCGAACTCTCAGCGGATGATTAAGTATAATGACCGGAACCTGGCGCACCTCATCGGTCAGGTAAATGTCGATTTCTATGATGAGCGTGGTCAGCATATGAGTCACCTTTCCGCCGACAGCGCCGATGTGAATAGTCAGGCCAATACGATGAGCGCGTTCGGGCAGGTGGTCATCCGTTCGGATAGTGGGCTGGTACTGCAAACGGAAACCTTGAGGTGGGATGACAAGTACGATATGGTCACAACCCAGGATACGGTCTTATTTAGCACCCTTGAAGGTGATACGCTTTATGGTGTCGGTTTCGAATCGGATGTGGACCTGACCCATTGGAAGATCTACCAGCCGTGGGGAGTAACGGAGCGGGATTTTGGTGTCAGGGACTGATCAAGAAGCCGATCGGCAGATTCTGGGGGGACATGGGTTGTATCGAACCTACGGCCAGCGGGAGGTCGTGCGTGATGTTTCCCTGGAAGTTCACCGGGGAGAGATCGTGGGACTGTTGGGTCCTAACGGTGCCGGGAAGACCACTACCTTTTACATGCTCACCGGTATGATTCGGCCCACTGCCGGGAAGGTGGTTCTGGATGGGGAGGATATCACCCAGATGCCGATGTACTTGCGGGCGCGCAAGGGTCTGGGCTATTTGTCTCAGGAGCCCTCGGTCTTTACCCGTCTGACGGTGGAGGAAAATCTGCGTTTGGTTCTCCAGATGAGTGATTTCAATGACGATGAGCAGCAAGAACGCCTGGAAAAGCTGTTGGCGGAACTGCATATTGCTCATATTCGCAAGAGCAAGGCGATCACGCTGTCGGGAGGTGAGCGCCGCCGCACCGAAATCGCCCGCAGCCTGGTAATGAGCCCCAGTTTCATGCTGCTTGATGAGCCTTTTTCCGGGATCGATCCCATCGCCGTAGAGGAAATCCAGCGTATCGTTATGCAGCTACGCGAGCGAGACATCGGCGTGTTGATTACCGATCACAACGTGCGAGAAACCCTCAGTATCACGGATCGGGCCTACCTGCTGTACGACGGTGCCATGATAAAATCGGGGACGGCGGAAGAGCTGGCTGCTGACGAGGAGACCCGGCGACTGTACCTGGGCCAGAGATTCAAGCTGGAGAAACAGAAGGCCTAGAGTATGCCGACACTCCAACAAACCCAGAAACTGATCCAGCATTTGTCTCCCCAGCAAATCCTCCAGTCCAGTATCCTGCAGTTGAACAGCCTCATGCTGGAGGAACGTATCCTGGCCGAGTTGGAGCAGAACCCGGCCCTGGAGATGGCCGAGCAGGACCTGCCAGCCAGCCCCGACGAAGAATCTGAAACCGCCGAGAGTGAAGATGAATTTGATTGGGAGGAACTGTTCAACAGCCCGGAAGACTATAACGTCTCCCGTTTTGAAGACCATTCTAGAGAGGCAATCGAGATCCAGCTGGCCGCTTCAGAAGAGTTTATTGAGAACCTCCACCACCAGCTGGTTGACCTGGGGCTATCGGAGGAAGAGCTCAAGATCGCCGATGAGCTATTGGGGAACATTAACAACGAAGGTTACCTCACGGCCGAACCGCTTTTGGTGGCAGACCGGCTGCAGGTTTCGGAAGAAGCGGTAGACAAGGTCCGGCAGGAGATTATGCACCTGAACCCACCCGGTGTTGGTGCCCTCGATCTGCAGGAATGTCTCCTGGCCCAGTTGGAGGTGCGGGGTGAGGATGGTCTGGCCATGGAGTTGGTAGCGCGCCACTTCGAAGACTTCGCCAATCGCAGGTACCAACGCATTATCCAGGCCCTGGGTTGTGGTGAGGATGAGCTGCAGGCAGCCATTGACACTGTAGCGCGCCTCAACCCGAAGCCGGGTATTGGCGCCGCCACTGTCATGGGAGAGTATATCGTGCCGGACCTCACGGTGGGAGAGGACAACGGCGAGTGGGTGGTCATGTTGAACGATACCACTTTACCGGAGCTGTATGTCAGTCCCACGTACCTGGGTATGCTCAGCGGTGGTCAGGGTTTGGATTCGGAGGCCCGGCAGTTTGTGCGGCGCAAGGTGGAAGGCGCCCGGTGGTTCATCCAGGCGGTGCAGCAGCGCCGGGAGACCATGGTCAAGGTTATGCGGGCGATTATCGCCCGGCAGGAGGAATTCTTCCTTAAAGGGCAAGGCCACCTGAAGCCCATGGTGTTGAGGGATATCGCTGATGATGTGGGCATGGATATTTCCACTATCAGCCGGGTGACCAACGGCAAGTACGTTCAGACGCCCCATGAGATTTACGAGTTGAAGTACTTTTTCTCTGAAGGGATGACCACCGATCAGGGCGAGGAGGTATCTACCCGCATCATCAAGCAGGAGCTGCAGAAGCTCATTGACGGTGAGGACAAGCAGCAGCCTTTGAATGATGAGGCCCTGGCCTTGGGTCTCAATGGGCAGGGCTATCCGGTAGCCCGGCGGACGGTGGCCAAGTACCGGGAGCAGTTGAAGATTCCGGTGGCCCGGCTGAGGCGGGAGCTGTGATAAAGAATTGGAAATCGGCTAGTTGGTCCTATGCCGATTGAGGAGCGAGAGGATTTCATGAAACAGACACCCATCCACTCAACCACTATCCTGGGGGTACGCCTGGGGCGCAAGGCAGCCATGGGCGGTGACGGCCAGGTGACCATGGGGGAGATGCAGCTGAAATCGAAGGCGGTGAAGGTGCGGGCTTTTGCCGGGCAGAAGGTTCTGGGCGGATTTGCCGGGGCCGTAGCCGATGCCCTCACGCTGTTTGAGAAGTTTGAGAACAAGCTGGAGGAGTACAACCAGAGCCTGCAACGGGCGGCGATAGAACTGGCCAAGGAGTGGCGTACTGATAAATACCTCCGGGAACTGGATGCCTACCTGGCCCTGATGGACATCCGGAACAGCTACATCCTCTCCGGCACAGGCGATGTCATCGATCCCGAGGACGCGGTCATCAGCATCGGCTCGGGCAGTGGCTACGCCATGGCGGCGGCGCGGGCCCTGATCAGGGTCGGTGAGAAGGATCCCAAGACCATCGTGAAGATGGCGCTGGAGATTACGGCGGAGATTTGTATTTATTCCAATAACCAACTGACCATTCTCGAGCTGGAATGAAAGAATTAACCCCCCGACAGATTGTCAAGGAGCTGGACCGTTACATCGTAGGGCAGCAGGCGGCCAAGAAATCGGTGGCCATTGCGATGCGCAACCGCTGGCGGCGCATGCAGGTTCCGGATCACCTGCGGGAAGAAATCATGCCCAAC
>JBGVTM010000179.1 GCA_041862535.1 Candidatus Neomarinimicrobiota bacterium
CAGCTCGAAACTAGAAACTTCTTTTTTCGCGCACCTGGCGCATTTGGCGCACCAGGCGAACGACAAACCCCGGCCGCTGGCTTATATTCCGGCACTATGATGATGCCGCCGCCATATCGCCCCGCCCTGCTCCCAGTCCCGCAGAAAGCGGGGAGTTTACCCCGCGTAACGAAGTGTAGCGGGGCTGGTCATGGAGCGGAAATATTTTTCAACAGGGAGATTCCGGCCTCCCGACGGGCGAAACTTTCAAAATGCGGAATTTTGTATGGATTTTGTGGAATTTCTCGCTGAGCCCGGCTTACCGGTCGGCTCCCGGCCTCAAGCCTCTGCTATCGGCTTTCTTCAATATTCAATTGTCAATGCTCCGGTCCCCAATCCCCAGTCACCAGTCACCAATCACCAAAAAATGGGCCTCCCGCGGTTGCCACACCGAAGATAACTTCGGGAAAGGCGGCCAGGGCAAACCAACGGGAGGCCAGGTCGCATCGCCGGGGGCGTGATGCCTCCGGCCTTCTATGTCAAAAAAAGGTTACTGCAGCTTTTCCAGCTCGCGCTCCAGAGCGTCGAAGCCCTGCTCAGCCTTGAACTCGTTCCAGAGGGCTTCTTCCTGCCGGGCCGACTCTATGGCCGCCCGCCGGGCCTCATCCAGTGAATACGCCACTAGGACGAAATAGGTGCCGTCTTTGGCAATGTAGGTCTCCTTGATCATGGCACCTGTGAGGGTGGCGTCCGTGACGCCCTTGCTCACCGCCTGGGTGAACTCCAGCGCCCCGGCCCGCTCGCCAATACCGCTCTCCTGCATGAAGTCCTTTACCAGCGACTCCACCTTGATCTTCACCGCCGCCGCGATTTCGTCACGAGCCCGCTGGGCGGCGACCTTCTTGGACAGACTGGGATTCTGTTTCTTGGCCTGGCCCACGCCGTAAATCATGCCCTCCGCCGCCGGGGGTTCCAGTAACCACGCGGGCATATCCCGGCTCTCCCGGGCTTCGGTGGTGCCGGACTCCATTTTTCCGGCGCAACCCGCCAGGATCAGCAGCAGCCCCCCCAGCATCATCAGCGTAATTGTTCGCTTCATGGTTCTACTCCTTGTCACTTACGATATGTAGTTGCACAGCCTTCTCAATCCGCTGGCCTAACGGTACCTCGGACAGCCAGCGCTGGAATTTGGTATAACTGGCGTCACCGGCTGAAAAAGAGACGTACCCTTTCGGTACATTCATTAGACCGGAAAGATCGGCAATGGGTTGTCGTGAGAATACCGCGTAGATGGTCTCATTGGTGGTAGGTGCACCGGGGTCGGCGGCCACGCGGTAGTGCACGCCTCGGGCCCGCTCCTGGCTAGTGGGCATCTCCAGCCACTTCCCGGCTAAGACGGCATTGTCGGTCATCAGCGCATTAGGGAAAACGAGCATCACCGAGTTGTCGCTGAGAAATTCAAAGACGTACAGATAGCCGTCGACGCTGGGCCGGGCCCGGATAATCAACTCATCCCCATCCTTGAGCAGGCGCTCGTTCACCGCCAGCTCCAGCCGCAGGGATGCATCTCGCTCACCTTTGACCGGCACCACCCGGGCCTCCAGAACAATGCGATAACGGTAGGCGTTGCCTTCCAGCGGCTGCAGATCGGTAGATAGGATCCTCTCGTCCACCAGGTGTCCGGTGACCGATGAGAGGGCGAAGGTGCTCCAGGTGGACTTCTCAAAAGCGGCGCCGGCAGTCTCATCCATAATGTCGCTCAGTAGCGAGGTGAAGGAGACTTTTGCCGGTAGGGCCTGCTCCAGGCCGGCAACCCGGGCAGCCTGGAGTACCTGCTGCCGGGCCTGCTGCGGAGCCACCGAACCGGGAAATACCAGCGATGTATCTACCAGGAACCAGCCCGGCCTGACTACGTAATCCATCCGGCTGGCGGCGGCTCGCGCTTCCGCGGCCAACTCCCCGGTCTCAGCTTCCAGAACGGACTCTTCGGCCGGCGTAGGGGCTACCCCGGGCAGGGGCACCGCCTCCCCACCCTCCAACTCCACAAAGGCCCGCTCGGCCGCAGCTTGGGCCTCGTCCGGCTCCTCGCCCTCAGGACTCACTTCTCTTGGGCGCGAACTGCAGCCCACCCACAGCAGAGCCGACAGGCTTATGATTGAAAGCGTGCGCATCAGTATTCCACCAGAATCTGGTCCATGGTCCCTCCCATGAGCTGCGGGGTTTGCTCGCGGTTGAACATCCGCCGGGCCAGATACGGCACGTTCTCCATAATGTAACCGAAGACTTCCTCCGATGTCACCTTGCCATCCTGGTCTCCGTCGGCCGCACCCCGAATGCCTTTCAGGAAAAAGTAAGTAAACAGCCCGTGTCCTTTCTCCCGATACCAGGAACTGATCTGATCCCCGGAGGAGGAAGTGAGCACCACGCCGCTTTTCAGGTTGGCGGCAGGATTCTCCACGGAAATAAAGATGGGCGAGGCCTGCTGGATGAGCATGCCCGCCTCACTGCCGCCGCTGAAGCAGGCATCCACTACCACCGTCAATGACCGCACCTCCAGCCCATTGAGCTGGCGATAGAACTGCTCCAGGCTGTAGCCGGTCTGGGCGGCGTAGTTGGGATCAGCGTCATGGGGAACGAAATAGGCGCTGGCGTTTTCCACGTCGGGGGCACCATGCCCGGAATAGTAGACGAAAACATCGGATTCACCTGGCTTGATGTAATTCTGCAGCTGCCCTTCGAAGATACGGTTGAAGGCCGCCTTGGTGGCCTCCTGGTCCACGGCCATGATGATGTTCTCTTCCTGGAATCCCATGGCCTGTACCAGGTAGTCCCGCATCAGCCGGGCGTCGCGCCGGGCAAAGTCTACCTGAGGAACATCCGGGTGAGCGTATTCGGTGATGCCGATCACTACACCCACAGCATCGGGCCGCGGGGCAGCAGCGGCGGGAATATCGATGTCCACGTCGCTGGTGGGCAGTGCCTCCACCGGCTCCGGTTCCGGGGCGGCCGGTTCGACGTACCCCGGCGGTGCAATCTTCACCGGCTTGGCCCGGCTTACCCCCTCAAATTGTTGGGCGGCCGCCCAGCCGGAGACCAGCACCAACACCATCAGGAAACTATTCAATTTCAAACTCATCGGAAAGATCCAGTGTTGTGGGGTCCTTACTTAAATATACCATGATGCGGTAGTCCTCCCCTGGGTCAAGATCATCAGAGGGATCCCACTGCAGTTGATTCGATAAAATAATGTTTCTCATAAGAACATCGACGACGACCGGCCCTTTCAACAGGGCCACCGAAAAGATCGCTGAGGATGCAGCACCCTGGTATTGCCAGCGGATGGTGTACCTATTATCACGCCGCCAACGATCACCGAAAATGGGGCGTTCCACCCTGAGGTACGTAACGGGAATAACCGGCGTCCACGCCAGCGTGTACTCACCCTGGGCTTTGCCTGACTCGCCCTTGACCAGAACTGTCAGCGAGTCCAACGGGCCGTAGAGGGTGGTCCAGTAGACCGGTCCGATCCCCTCCACCACCGCCTGAGGGTAGCTGAGTGTATCCAGGTAGAATTCATACTCTTCCATATCTCGGCTGAAAATACGCAGGGTGATATTATCCCGCTCGGACCGCAGGAACAGCTGCCCCGCGTAACTTTCGGAGAGCTGGATGTCGAAATAGTCCAGGTCCCCCGCCGGTTTGATGATAGCCTCAATCTGGATATCCATCGGCAGCAGGTAGGGGTAGTAGTCATTGCAGCAGCGACCCTCAACCAGCTCGTAGGGGTCCTCACTGGTATCCCGCTCCAGCCACTGGTCATCATCGGAAAAGATAACCTTCTCAATGATATCGGAGCGGGTCTCCCCACAGCCGGCCAGCCAGAGCACCCAGGGCAAAATGAAAATGAGTGGATAAATGCGTTTCATGAGGCTATTGAGTTGGTATATGCAATCCTACTTCGAGGAATGCTTCGGTGAAATTCACCCACGGGCTCAGGAAATTCTGGCGGGCACCCACATTCACTTTGAACCATCGGAGGAGGTTTACCTGCATACCTGCCTCGGCGAACAGGCCCGGATTGTTGAGGGAAGAAGTAACACTCCACTTATCATTCCCCAGACGAAAGCGATTGTAGCTGATCCCGCCGCCAACCTGGGGCAGGAAAAGGCCAAACACCGGCAGGGGAGTATAGGCCATCGAGAATGAAAATCCCAGGTAATGGAGCAGGATATCTTCTCCGCCGTAGCGCTTGTCACCGAAGGATAGATACTTCAAGCGCAACTCATCCTCACTGGGTAGAGCCAGGTCCCAGTTCCGATACAGCACATTAAAGCGGTAGACGAACGGCACTGCGGTGATGCGTATCCCTAACCGGCTATTCAGCTTGTGAACCAGGCTGCCATCTCCGATCATGTCCCCAAAAGATCCACCATCAACGAGATAATAATTTCCACTCCCGCCATAGAAGGTGACGCCATTGCTCAGCCGCTTCGTAAGGCGGTTACCGGCCACCAGGGAATGGAAGAATCCGGAAACGGTAGTCCGCGGGCGACCCACCACCTTGATAACCAGGTTATCGGAAACCAGGGCCGGCACGTCATCCAGCACCTTCCAGAGGACACTCTTCCGGCCCGCACCCACAACCCGCCGGCCGACATCACCGCTAACGCTTTGGGCATGAATGGGGAAGGCATAGCCCCCGTCCAGCGAAGCATATAGATCGATGGCATAGACCACATTGGGCTCGGTGTCGTAGATGGTATAAGAAACCTCGACGAGATTGCCGGGTAGCACTTCAAAGTCCACCTTGGTAATGGACTGGGCCGACAGCCCCGTGAGTAATAAACACAAAACTAGATTTAGCTTACGCATGCCGCAATTATAGACTACCGCACAACCCTATTGGTTGCCTCCAAATATAGAGTTTGATAGCGAAAAAGTATAACACTATCCGATTCTGTGACCTAGGCCACATCCAGCGCGGTTCAATGCACCACCACCAGCTTCAGGTAGGCTATATTGCCCCCCGCCCGGATCTCGGCCACATACGGTCCGGACGCCACCCGCTGACCCTGGATGTCACGCCCATCCCATATGGCCGCATAGTGACCCCGATAATGCGGCTCGGCCCGCAGCACCCGCACTTTCCTGCCGATAGCATCGTATACCGTAATTACCACCTCCGAATACCGCGGTATGGTGTACTCAATGCGGGTGTGATCGCTGAAAGGGTTAGGATAGATGGGGCCGAAGGAGAAAGCCAGTTCCTCGGCTTCGGAGGGTATGGCGGTACCCAGAGCCTCCAGTAGCAGCGGAAGGGTATCGCTGGTGGCCGTGGCCCCCTGCCCATCCCGGACTACCACCGTCCACAGAAAGATACCGGCCGAATCCAGGTAGGCCATTACATCGG
>JBGVTM010000180.1 GCA_041862535.1 Candidatus Neomarinimicrobiota bacterium
GGCTGCGGGTGAGAATCTCGATGTCCTGGAACCGGAGGCCATAGTCCCGGGTGAAGCGCTCCTCTACCTGCGCCGGCAATTCGGGCAGCTCGGCCCTGATGGCCTCCACCCGCGCCTGGTCGATCACCAGTGGCACCAGATCCGGCTCGGGAAAATAGCGGTAGTCCTGGGCCTCCTCCTTGGTGCGTAGAAGATGGGTTTCGCCAGCGGCTTCGTCCCAGGTGAGGGTACACTGCTCCACCGTACCCCCCTGTTCGAGAATCTCAACCTGCCGCCGGATCTCGTAGCTCAGACCCCGCTCCACACCCCGGAAGGAGTTGAGGTTCTTCATCTCCGTCCGGGTGCCGAATTCCGCAGTGCCCCACAGCCGCACCGAAATGTTGGCGTCGCACCGCAGCTGCCCCTTCTCCATGTCCGCATCGCTCACCCCGACGTACTGCAGGGTCTGCTTCAGGCGCTCCAGGTAGCGGTGAGCCTCCTCTGGTGAATGGACATCCGGCTCGCTGACAATCTCGATCAGCGGCGTTCCGCAGCGGTTGAAATCGATATAACTTTCGTCTTCCAAACCGTGAATCGCCTTCCCCGCATCTTCCTCCAGGTGAATGCGGGTGATACCCACCGTCTTAACGCTGCCGTCTTCCATACAAAAGGAAAGGCTGCCCTCCTCGCAGAGCGGCTCTTCGTACTGCGAAATCTGGTAGCCCTTGGGCAGGTCGGGGTAGAAGTAGTTCTTGCGGGCGAACCGCGAGAGTGGCCTGATCCGGCAGCCCACCGCCAGCCCCATGCGGATGGCGAACTCCACCGCCTGCTCATTCAAGACCGGTAGCACCCCGGGGTAGCCCAGGCAGACCGGGCAGGTATATGTATTGGGCGGGGCACCGTAGGTCCGCCGGCACTGGCAGAATATCTTGGTATCCGTCGACAGCTGGGCGTGCACCTCCAGCCCGATCACCGGCTCCCACTTCTCCATGGTGCTATGAAGCTCCTCTGATGCCATGATGTCAGCTTCTTATTGAGTCGAATTTACGCAATGCCTTGACGCAATTCACGGGCCAAGGCAGTAAGTCCTCCCGAAGTATTCCACCTTACCTGGGTCTCCTTTCAGCCCTTTTACTTCCTTTTCGATCCGCCGGCCAGCGGACTCTGGGCAGGCTCGGCTCTGGCTGACGGTGGGCTTTCTACCCATCTCGGCAGGACCAGCTCGAGGAACCGGGCCTACCCAAACACAGATAGGCGGGTGACGTTGTGCGTCCCGAGTGGACCATCATATCATGCTGGTAATCGTATGAGAAATATCCACACCCTTAATAAATTATCGACTGGAATAGAGTGAGCTGCATGGCAGACACAGTAGGTTACGGTCGAGGTCAACAGAATATACTGCCCGATAGCGTGATTCCTGGATAATCGGCTTCATCCAGCCGCCACCACATGGGAAAGCCTAAAAAAGCTCTAGTTGCCGTGGCTCATCCAGATGATGAGGTTCTCTGGTCCGGGGGAACCATTCTCATGCACCCCGAATACGATTGGAGCATTTACACACTTTGCCGACGGACAGATCCCGATCGAGAGCCCAGATTCCGGAAGTCTCTGGACTATCTGCGCGCCGGCGGCGAGATGGGAAACCTTAATGACGAACCCGAACAGATAGCCTTACCGACGCTTATCGTGGCAGAAGCGATCCATACTCTGGTCCCGGCCGGTCACTACGATTGGGTCCTTACCCATAGCCCACGTGGAGAATACACCCGGCATCGCCGGCACGAAGAAGTTGGACGAGCCGTGCTGAATCTCTGGGAAAAGGGAATCTTAGATGCGAAAGAAATCTGGCTGTTCGCCTACGAGGACGGCCAGGGCGCCTATCTGCCCCGGCCCATACCAGACGCGGACATCATCACACCGCTCCCGGAGTCCATCTGGCAGGCAAAATTCAGGCTTATTACCAGTATTTATGGCTTTGCGTTAGAATCTTACGAAGCCAGAACGACCCCCCGAACCGAAGCGTTCTGGCGCATTGGATCGGCGTCTGAAGTGAAACTATGGTTAACTGAAAAGGAAGCTCAACGATGAAGATTCTGGTACTTTATGATTATCCTCCGTCCCCCGGTGGACTTGCGACACAAGGGGATTTACTATACCGTGGATTGAAAGAAACAGGAGTAGATGTTCATGCCGTTCACTTTGAATCGGCGCAGGAGAAAGAGTGGTATTACCGCTGGTTTGAACCTGATGTCGTCGTGGGAATTGGCTACTGGGGCCATGTACCGCATATCGTACTTCATCCCCAGAGATATGGAGTGACTCCGGTACCCTGGCTGGTATCCAATGGCTTCATGGCGAACTATCACGAAATCCTGGAAGCCCTGCCGCTCGTGCTGGTGACTTCCAACTGGGTGAAGAAAATCTATATTCGCGACGGATTAAGCGGCAACAATATTGAATTGCTGCCGGTTGGCTGCGATACCGATGCGTTTATTGCTCGTGATCGAAGTGATCCGAAGGTGGCCAAGGTTCGGGAAGCGCTGGGTGTGGCCCCTGATCAGATCATGATTCTTACCGTGGGAGGTGACGCCGCTTCCAAGGGCGCTCAGGAAGTGATGCAGGCACTGGCACTTATCGACACCCGGGCTCCCGATTGGAAATATGTCTGCAAGGTATGGCCCCAGCCAAGAACCGAACAGCAGAATTTGCAGGACCTGCAACTGGCCACCCAGCTCGGAATCAACCACAATGTCGTCTATAGCACCAACGTCGTGTCACGAAACTTCATGCCTTACCTGATGGCTGCCTGTGATATTTATGCCGCCCCTTCACGCCTGGAAGGATTCGGGCTTCCGCATATCGAGGCGGGTGCCTGCGAGAAACCCGTAATCGGAATCAAGGCTATGTCTTTTCTGGATACACTCGTACACGAGGAGACGGCTTTCCTGGCCAAGGTAGCCGTTGAAGTCCGGCTGAGAGAGACCACCGTCGGTGAGGATTCCGGCTATGGGGAAAGCCATCGGGTGGTCTTCAAAAGCCCCCGTTCGGTCGACTATCGCGCCAGTATCCACGACATCGCCGAATACCTGATGGCACTGATGCAAAATCCCGAACTACGCCAGAAGATGGGTAAAGCCGGCCGGGAACGGGTCGTCAAACGGTTCGACTATCGGGTGGTGGCTAAAAAATTCTTGCAGCTGGTGACTGAATACAAGGGAATCTCGTGAGATGGGCCTGGATGCGCATACAGCGACACTGATCGACGCGACCGTTAAAGAGGCGGAAAAGGTCCTAGTTCATAATGCCCATGGTCCTTATCATGGTCTGCCCCGGACAGCAGGCTGGGGTTATCCGGAGCCATATACTCGCGATCTGATGATTGCCGCTCCGGGTATTCTTCTGACCGGGAATAAGGTATTGATCAACGCTTTGCGCAGGGTCCTGGAGACTCTGGCTCAAAATCAGAGTCGCCTGGGGCACATCCCTTCCCTGACTCACAATCGCGAAGAGCGAGGCGCCAGCGATACAACACCCCTGTTCCTCCTGGCACTGGCCCTCTACCGACGGGTAACCCAAGAGCACGATTTCCTGAAAGAAGCAGCACGCAAATCACTGCTCTGGATGGAATATCAAAGCCCCACTGACTGGGTTATCGTGGCCCAACAGCCTACCAGTGACTGGCGGGATGAACAGTGGGTCCTCGGATATGGTCTTTTCGTCAACACCCTGGTGTATACCTACCTGCGGCTCTGGGATCAACATGAAAGAGCACGATCCCTCCGCAGCAGAATGTCACGCTTCGCAATGGATGAGGAGGGTATTATCCAGCACGTAATTCCTGAAGGTCTCGCACTTCGGCGTCGGCCGTATTATGCCTTCTGGGCATATAAAATATATACCAGCGGCCGCTTTGATCTGGTGGGCAACAGTATTGCTATCCTGAGTGGAATCGCCTCCCCCACCAGGGCTCGCAATATCATCACCTGGGTGGAAAAGGAATGCGAGGCGCTCAAGCAGCGGGGAGAACTGTCGGTAGATTTGCCACCCAACTTCTTCCCCTATGTTCAGCCAAGCGATCCGGAATGGAGACATCGGGACAGCACCTATAATCGCCCTGGAGAATACCACAACGGGGGTATATGGCCCTGGACCTGTGGTCTTTATATTGCCGCCCTGGTGGCGGCTGGGCGACACCGACTAGCCCAACAGAAGCTCGCCGCCCTGACCAACCTCGTCCGGCTATCCCGCCAGTCCGATCTGGACTTCGGCTTCAATGAATGGCTTCGAGCTCAGGACAGTACACCGCAGGGCCAGGATTGGCAGACCTGGTCAGCCGCGATGTACATCTATGCGGCTGAATGTGTCAAACAGAATAGAACTCCCTTTTTCGATCAAGTCCGCGATTGGTAACGGTGAAAAAACCCATCGAAATAGGCCTTAAAGCCAGGTATCACATTGAATCAAGCTGTCCCCAAATTCCAAACATGGGAACCTTACCATGAAAGAAATAACGGCCTACGTGCGTCCGGACCGAGCCGATGATGTGATTCTGGCTCTTGAAGAAATCGGCATAAAAGGATTAACCGTCATCGACGTGGCTGCCATCGCGGGGTGGACGGATCCGCGAAGCGCTCGTTATTCATCCCGCTACGCGGCCCGTTACGGTAGTGTCGTCAAGCTCGAATTGATCTGTCTGGAAGCACAAGTGGATGCGATTGTTGCCGCCATCCGCGCAGCGGGCGCTACCGGTCAACCGGGTGACGGAATGATCTTCATTTCAAGTATGGACGAAGCCATTTCCATCCGAACCGGCGAGAGAGGCCCCGACGCTATCTGACTGCGTTCACCTGAAGCCTGACCGGGTATCAACGTCAAGGCCCCACGGGCAATCCCAGGGCTGCCTACTGCTTCAAGCCGATTGAAGGGACCGGGCCTACTCGGCAGTGATTTCAACCAGGTCCTCAAAACCAGACTCGCCCTTAACCGCCACTGCTCTCAGTAATCCTAATCCCGAGGCGTAGAACTTGTGTTCCACAATCCCCGGCTCCAGGGGATTCCATTCGGCCGTTTGCAGACAGTTGCCAAAGGTCCCGTATGGGACGGTGACCGTTTCGTTGAGGCTCAAAACCTGCGCGACGTCTTCGGCTTCTCCTTCAAAGTACTCCTGGCGATACCACAAGCCCTCGATGGGATTGGCAAGCATGATGATACCCGGCAGGGCACCAGCGACACCCGCTTCCCACGAACCAGCTGTACTCACAACTCGACCATCTTCAATCTCTCTGGAATCCTCTCCGAAATACCAGACATTACCGTGTTTGTCCTGAGCATACCAGTCGAAGGTGTCCTCCACCAGATGCCCTTCCTCGTACTCCCGGGCATTCACTACCACACAAGTGACTCCCATAATCACCCTGGTGTCAGCGGTATGCTCCTCCTCAACTCGAACCGATAGACCGTCCTCATTCTCACCTTCATACACATAGGTGGTGCCGGGCGTAATCGGAAAAAAGGCATTGCCTGTAATGGTGGAATCCTCAAAATCAGCCGTATCAATGACCACCGAGTAAGGCATATCAAGAGGATTCTCGGGCTCTAGGATGTCTTCATCCTCGCATCCTATCATGAGTAGGAAACCTGATAAAACCACAAAGCCAAACATCGAGAATCCTGCCTTCATTTCTCTTCTCCCCCGTTACTCAAATAGTTCGGGTTTAACGTTGATAACTGACGCCGACAAAAAAGGTTGCCGATTTATCTATCCGCTTTCCGAGGAGGTAGCCTTCGTCTTTCCAACCACCTTTAAGTAACAGGCCAAAACCTTTATAAAACTGATACTTAACATCAAAAGCGATAGCGGCGCCCCGGCCATACATATCCTGATCCCAGAGGTCACAAGCGGCCCCCAACGTGAATTTCCCCTGCTCCACCAGGCCGGGAACCTGGATACCGATACCGGTGTTCCTGTAAGGCCTGCCAGCTTTGATATACAGGGCATATAGCCTCCGGTTAAAGCGCAGATAATTGGTGAGATACAGCTCATATCCTAATGGTGAGGGATTGAATTGGGTGCCCCAGATCCAGGCTTTGATTTCATCGCCGAACATCCGCGGCGTTAGCAGGCCGTGGTTCTGTTCCATGTCGGCGCCAAAAGCCTTTGCGCTCTGGTAAAGCATCGGGTCCAGCATGATCCACAGTACACTCAGGTATACTGCCTCCTGATAATAGCTGCTTAACTCGGGATCAACCGAACCGTCCTGGCGGATGGCAGGTCGGCTGGTATAGTTTTCATAAACCGATAAAGCCGACTCCACCGGGTCGCCTACCGTCGAGGTCCAGGTTGAAGGCTCTTCGGGGTTCGCCGGAGCAATTACAAAGGCATAGAAAGTGAAATATACCTCTTGAATAAAGGCATGGATGAGCTCGTCCGCATATGCGTAATGATGTTGATAGAAGTCAAGGTGAGTCTGGCGCATCATAAGGTTGTTGATTTCGTGGCCACCGATGGAGGCTAGCGTCTCTTCTTCGACGGATAATGAGGCTGGCAGATCCATTTCCGCCTTGGGGAACGGAAAGCTGAAGCCGTGAATAATAAAATCACCGCCTACCTGCCGTGCCCGGGCCCAATGTCCAAATTCATGCGGCCAGAGGGAGAATATATAGGTCCAATAGACTGCCCAGACCGTTTCGGCAATCGGCTGAAGCCTTTCCGGCAGTCGCGGCCCGATACCTCTATAATACATGTCCTGGAATACCTTGTTCAACGAAGTGCCCGCTGTGGCGATAGGATCAAGTTCATACGGCTGGCCGAAGAGGAAACGATATTCACGGTAGGGCCCTGATTGACTGAATACCAGAGAGCTAAGTGTTACCGTGAACGCGATGAGATAAACCCAAAGTCGCATCCTGGTCATTCGGTGCTGATTCATTTCAACCTCCCCGGAAACAATTCACTCTTTTCGCGCACCAAGCTAACGACAAATCACCGGGACAGTCTTACATTCCCGGTCGAATTCAACACTTTCAACCGGTAGAAAAAAACACATTACCGGATTCACCATTCCCGTCGAAGCAATAGGCCCAAAGTAGGTCCCAACTCGGACCCACGATGTCCACCCAGGCGCTGCCGCAAGCTGCCGGCTAATACTAACAACTAATCGCTATAGCACCGCCTTCTTCACCGACATGATCCCCTCCAGCTCCGCCAGGGCCTGGAGTTGCTCGTCATCGGGGGCGCTGTCCACCTTGATTACCAGGTAGGCATGTTCCGCACTGTGTTCGCGGTTAAGCAGGGCCTCGCCAATATTGATGCCGAAGCCGCCAAGGGTAGTGCCGATGCGGCCCAAAACGCCAGGCTCATCACGGTTGCGGATAAACAACATTACCCCTTCCGGCTGGAGTTCCAGGTGGTAGCCCTCGATCTCCACGATGCGCGGATGCTGCGCCCCAAAGACCGAACCGGCCATCGATTTCTGGACTCGGTCGGTGGTCACCTCCACCCGCACCAGGTTGGCATAGCCGACCTCCGCAGACTTGAAGGCATGGGTGAAAGTGATACCCCTTTCCCGGGCCACGGCGGCGGTGTTCACGAAGTTCAGCCGGGTATCCAGCATATGCTCCAGAACCCCGCGCAGGGCGGCCAGGGCCACCGGATGAGAGTCCTCTATGGTGCCGGAGCAAGTCACCTGCACCGCCATAACACTTCCTTCCACCAGCTGGCTCAGCAGCCGGCCCATGCTCACGGCCAGCTCCAGGTGGGGTTCCAACTGCTTCAGCAGAGCCATATCCGCCACCGGCACGTTCAGGGCGCCCTGCAACTTGCCCTCCAGCAGGAAATCGGCGACTTGCTGGCAGATGGCCACCGACACCCCTTCCTGAGCCTCTTTAGTGGAAGCACCGAGGTGGGGCGTCAGCAAAATGTTCTTGGCCTTAACCAGTGGATGGTCCTTCGTGATCGGCTCATTTACGAAGACATCCAGCGCCGCCCCGGCGATGGTTCCGTTATTGAGGGCCTCGACCAGGTCCGCCTCATTAACGATCCCACCCCGGGCACAGTTGATCAGGCGGGCAGTGGGTTTCATCTGCGCCAGCCGCCGGGCGTCGATAAGGTTGCGGGTCTCATCGTTCAGGGGAACATGGAGTGTCACAAAGTCCGATTGTGACAGGAGTTCCTCTAGCGAGACAAGCTTGAGCTCATCGGATTTCAACAGTTGCTGAGGGGCATAGGGATCATAACCCAGCACTTGCATACCGAGCGAGCGCGCATAACCCATGACCTGCCGGCCGATCCGCCCCAGCCCGATAATTCCCAGGATCTTGCCACGGAGTTCCACTCCCCGCAGCGCCTGACGATCCCACTCCCCTACCTGGAGCTGCCCATGCCCCAGATGCACGTTGCGGGAGAGCGCCATCATCAGGGCCAGCGTATGTTCGGCAGCCGAGATGGTGTTGCCGTCGGGGGTATTCATCACCACGATGCCCCGCAGGGTAGCCCTTTCCAGATCAATATTGTCCACCCCCACGCCGGCCCGGCCAACCACCTGCAGATTATCGGCCCGTTTCAATAGCTCGGCATCCACCCTGGTGCCGCTACGCACGATCCAGCCATGAATCCCACCCACCTCGCTCAGTATCGCGTCGATGGGCTGACCAGCCAGATCAACCACCTCCAGCCCCCGGTGGGCAAGGAGCTCTTTGCCCCGGGGCGAAATGGGGTCGGTAATCAGTACCCGCTTCATCAGGCCTCGCCTTCGTCCGTCAGGACGTGATCGAAGGTT
>JBGVTM010000181.1 GCA_041862535.1 Candidatus Neomarinimicrobiota bacterium
CGGGGTCATCCGGAAGTTCTGAGGGGACATGTTCACGCGGGTGTTCCATACGCGGCTGAGCCAGTTCGCCGTGCAGGCGGAGCGGCTGGTGGACCCCACCCTGGCCACCCATCCCATCGCGGTGATCACCTCCCCGGCGCAGAACGGCACCATCCTGGACCTCTCGTCCGAGGCGCGGGCGGAGGGGCTTAGCCGGGGGATGCGGGTGTCACTGGCGCGGAAGGTCTCGCGCATTACCGTGCTGCTACCCTTCAACGCCGCCCTGTACCAGAAGGTGCAGGGGATTCTGTTCCAGCGGCTGGTGCGGTTTTCCCCGGCGGTGGAGCCGGTGGGCTACGGCAGTTTTTTCCTGGACATGAGCGGCATGGTGGGCATTTACCGTTCCCTGGAGCAGGCGGGACATCTGCTGGCCCGGGACGTGGCCGGGCAGCTAGACCTGACGCCGCGGGTGGGCATCGGCCGCAACAAGCTGGTGACCGCCATCGCCACGAGATTACCATGGGACGACCACGTGCTGGAGGTGCCCCAGGGGAACGAGCCGGGGTTTCTGGCCCCCCTGCGCAGCCGCATGCTGCCCGTGGCCCGGGAGAAGCCCGTCCACCGCGCGATAATGGACCTCAACCTGCTGATTATCCAGGACGTACAGCATTTGATCGTGCGGGAGTCCCTGCGGCAGGCGGTGTTCGGGGCTTTCGCCCGGCAGGTGGCCGCCCAGGCCCAGGGCATCGACACCTCGGTGGTCAGGCCGCTGCAGCTGGGTATTGCCTCCGACCATATCGTGGAGCGCTATGTCCTCCCGGAGGACACCAACGACGAGGAGCGGCTGCAGGGGGCGGTGCAGCTGCTGGCGGAGACGGTGGGGTACCAGCTGCGGCGGTCGGGGCGCGTGGCCCGGCGGGTGACGCTCCAGGTGCACTACACGGACGGCTACGAGCTGCGGGCCGTGGGGCGGCTGGCGCGCAACGATGCCGTGAGCGTGATGCAGGAGCTGGTGGGCCTTTACCGGCGGGCCAATCGGCGGCGGGGACGGCTCCGCGCCCTCACCGTGGACGCCGACCGGCTGGAGCCCTTCGCCGAGCAGCTGGCCCTCCTCGACCCCCGGCGGGAAGAACGGCAGGAGCGCCTCACCCGCGCCCTGGACCACCTCCGCCAGCGGCACGGAAACGGCCGGGTGCTGCCGGCCAGCGCCCTGCTGCCCGGCCAGGAAAGCAAGCAAGCCGCCTCCTAACCCTGACCTCCCTCAGAGAGAGGGACTGAAGGAAGATACCTAGAACTGAGAAAAAGCGCAGATGTTCTGCCACCTGAACGTCCACTCGCACTATTCCCCCCTGCGGGGGACGGCCCCGGTGGAGGCGCTGGTGGAGCGCGCCCGGAGCCTGGGCATGACCCACCTGGCCCTCACGGAGGTCAACGGCCTGTGGGGGTTCGTGCGCTTTACCCAGCTGGCCCGCCAGGCCAGCCTGCAGCCCATTTGCGGCGCCCACGTGCTCCTCCGAATGCATCCCTGCGGGATGGGCGGCGACCACCACACCCTCCCGGCCCAGGACGTGCTACTCCTGGTGGAGAACCGGGCGGGCTACGCCAACCTCTGCCGCCTTCTTTCCCGGGTCCATGACGAGCCCGCGAGCGACGTGGCGGCCCTGCTGGCAGCCTTCGGGGAAGGGCTGTTCGTACTGTGCCCCGATCCGGCCCTGCTGAAACGCCTCGCCGGTATCCTGCCCGCCGACCACCTTTACGGCGAACTGCGGCCCGGTCGGGACAGCACTCCGCTCCTGGCCGCCGGCACTGAACTGGGGCTGCCGCCGGTGGCCACCGGTGAGGTCTGTTTCCTGATGCCAGAGGATGCCGAGCTGTACCGGCTGCTGCGGGCCATCGACCGCAACGAGCGCCTCTCCGACCTGCCTGAGTGGGAGGTCAAGTCACCGCAGCACTACTTCGCCGACGAGGCCGAGCTGCGCCGCCGCTATCCCCATTGTCCGGAGGCAGTAGAGCGGGCCTACGAGCTGGCCCGGCGCTGCCACACCGACTGGGACTTCTCCGGCACCATCTTCCCCGGCGTGGGATCCGGCACTGACGCCGACACGCGCCTGCGGCAGCTGGTCTATACCGGGGCCGCCCAGCGCTACCCCGCTCCTCTATCCCCGGAAGTGGTGGCCCGCATCGAGAAGGAGCTGGACCTGATCGGCCGCAAGGGATTCGCCTCCTACTTCCTGGTGGTGGCTGACATCGTCCGCGGGGATCCCTACGGGACCGGCAAAACGCGCCTCACCATCGGCCGGGGCAGCGGCGCCGCCTCCATCGTCAGCTACTGCCTGTTCATCACCCAGGTGGACCCCCTGCACCACAACCTCACCTTCGAGCGGTTCCTGCACGAGGAGCGCACCGACCTGCCCGACATCGACGTGGATTTCGCCTGGGACGAGCGGGACGAGGTGCTGGAGTACGTCTTCCAGAAATACGGCTACCAGCGGGCGGCCATGGTGGCCAACCACGTGACCCTGCAGCCCCGGGCCGCCGTGCGCGAGGTCGGCAAGGTCTACGGCCTGACCAACGAGGAGATCCTGGCCGTCACCCGGCGCATCACCCTGGTATTCGCCGAAGCGGGGCATGCCAACCTTTTCGGCCGGGACATCTACCCCCTGCAGCTGGACGGCGTCGGCCTTCCCGCACCGAAAACCGCCCCAACGCCCGCCCTCAACCTGGACGACACTCTGCGGCACATCCTCGACCTGGCCCTGCGCCTGGTGGGTGTCTTCCACTACCCATCGGTGCACCCCGGCGGCGTCATCGTGGTACCGGACGAGATCCGCCGCTACGTACCGGTGCTCACCGCCCCCAAGGGGGTCCCCATCGTCCAGTGGGAGAAGGACCAGGTGGAAGACGCCGGGCTGGTGAAGATCGATCTGCTGGGCAACCGCTCCTTGGCGGTGGTACGGGATACCCTGCGCCACATCAACCTCTACCGCCGACCCCAGGACCACTTCTCCTACCACCACATCCGGCCTGTCGGCGACCCCAAAACCACCGCTCTCATACAGCAGGGACGCACGATGGGGGTCTTCTACATTGAGAGCCCCGCCACCCGCCAGCTGCTCGCCAAGGCCGGCCGGGCCGACTTCGAGCACGTGGTCATCTACTCCTCCATCATCCGCCCCGCAGCCAACCGCTATATCAACCTCCTCATCCAGCGCATCCACGGCGCCCCCTGGCAGCTGCTCCACCCCGACCTGGACTTCCTGAACGAGAGCTACGGGATCATGGTCTACGAGGAGCAGGTCTTTCTGGCGGCCGTAGCGCTGGCTGGCTTCTCCTACGGGGAGGCCGACACCCTGCGCAAGATCGGCACTAAAAGGTCCCTGCGGCCCAGGATTCCAGCCTTAAAGGAAAGGTTTATCTCACAGGCAATTAAGCGCGGTTACGACAAAGAAATGATCCGTCATGTATGGGACATGATTGAAAGCTTCCAGGGGTACTCCTTCTGCAAGCCGCACTCGGCCTCGTACGCCATGCTGTCCTTCACCTGTGCCTACCTGAAAGCTCACTACCCGGCGGAGTTTCTGGCGGCGGTGATCTCCAACCGGGGCGGCTACTACTCGCCGTACGCCTATATGAGCGAGGCCCGGCGCCTGGGGGTTACCATCCTTCCGCCCCACATCAACCGCAGCCAGCGGGCATGGAAAGGGCATAACGGCAAAATCCGGGTGGGTTTCATGGAAATCCGCTCCCTCCAGGCTGCCAGCATTGCGGTCGTGCTTAATGAGCGCAAGCAGGGCGACTTCGCTTCTCTGGCGGATTTTCTGGAGCGTACCAGGATCCCCTTTGCCAACTGCCGGGCACTCATCCGCGCCGGCTGCTTTGACGAGCTGGAACCGGAGCGCTCCCGGCCCGACCTGCTGCTGCAGCTCATGGAGCGGCACGCCGCCGCCACCGCCGGGGCCCAAGTCGCCAGCGGGGTTCTGGCAGGCATCGAAAGTCAGCTGAGCGGCCCAGCAGGCAAAAGCGAGAGACAACACCCCCCTATGCGCCCCCTCACCGAGCGGCAACAGTTCGATATGGAAGTGGAATCCTTCGGTTATCCGCTGTCCCAACACCCGCTGGACCCCTTCCAGGAAGCCCTCCAGGGGCGGGCCACCCCGGCCCGTGGCATCCCCCACCACGTGGGAGCCACCATCACCCTGGCAGGGGTATGCCTTACCACCAAGACGGTGAAAACCCGGCAGGGCGAGGCCATGGAGTTCCTCACCTTCGAGGACCAGACGGGTTTGTTCGAGTGCGTTCTCTTTCCCGCCCAATACAAGCTGTTCAACGACCTGGTGCGCTGGGAGAAGCTGTTCCTTATCCGCGGGAAGGTGGAGGAAGCCTGGGGGGTCTATACAGTCACCATCGAGAAGCTGGTCAGCCTGGGACAATCAGTCAAGAAGTGGGCGCAGAAAAAATAGCGTCCCAGACAAGCGGATAATTTGATTTACATAGCGCGGTGCCCTATATTTTATATAACGAGCATTCCAATTCTCTCCGGCAGTAAGCGCAGAGTCTTGATCAATGGGGAAATAAAATGAGAAGTGGCAGTGTCCTTCCCTGGGTCTTTTTGGGCATCATTATCGGGATGTGCTTCTACGGCTGTTCAGAGCCAGAAGTAGAGACCCCGCGGTATGAGGCTTCGCCACTCGAACAAGCCTACCAGGAACAATCAGATCCGCTGCTAGGAAAATTCTTTGAGAACTGGCAGCAGGGAATCCCCCACATTTCAGATCAGGAGCTGTCGCAGCTGTCAGCGGCCAAGCGAGCGATTTTCGAAGTATTCACCAAATTTTATAATCCCTTCAATCTTTCAGCAACTGGTGGCTCGGAGTGGGGTGACTCCCTATATGCTGGCATCCGCTATGCGGTAATTCAGAACCGGGTGGATTTTGGATTCGTCCGAAACAACCTTCCTGATAGCCTTTGGATATATAGCTATCTCACGCCGGAAGTCGAAGACAGCATTCTAAACTTTCGGCCGCAGACACTCTTTTCAAATGCCCCATCGATCTATTATTCACAAAAATACCAGGACATTATCACCGCATTTATTGGTGATACAGCCGAAGTCTGGGAGCGGGTGGATTTTCTCAATCGATATATCCGCATTATTCCTGGGCATTGGTTTGGATGGCACGTCGAGACCCATCCACTCGCATCTTTCATTCTAATAGACTACGCCCTTGAACATGCTAAAGTATATTACCAAATTGTCTACCAGGGAGGATTCGCCTATCTCACTAAGCAGAACGGGCACTGGACCATCGCTCATGCTCAATTGACCTGGATTATGTAAGTACTGTCTACTCGTGCTCGGCGTGGAAGGCTGGGTGGACGAATCCGAAGCGCCGCCGATAGTAGTACCGGGATAGGTAGAAGTCGATGATGATGGGGATAAAGAGTAAAGGATAGCGCGAACCGACAAAAATGGCAAAGATCAAGACTAAATAGCGGTTGGTTCGCACTACGTCCCGCATGCGCCTGTAATATAAGGCCACTACAAAAAAGGGCAGGGTGAGAACGGCCGTTGTGGAGATCACCGGATCACCATTCCGGTAGCCCCATACAGTGGCGACAGCCGCCATAAGGGTGGCAATCGCGAGCGTGAAAGTGATCAGCACGTTGCTCGGTCTGGCACCAGCAGCGAGATGTTGCGGGCCGGGCGTGATCGCCGTCAACCCACTGACACCGGCGAAGGCCAGAAGGTAGGGTGCTGCCAGATTCAGACTGTCCACTAGCGGCGCGCCACTGGCGGCCCAGCCCAGGTAAAACAGGGCAGCACCGGCCAGGAGATGAATGCTGGCTTCAACTACCGGCCGATTCCCCCATATGGCTGGCAGTGAGCCGTACAACAAGCCCCATATCACAAAGAGGGCCGCGCCTGTCAGCAGGGCCAGCCAACCGCCTGGTATAACCAGTACCAAGCCAAGGCCAAGGAGGATCCACGTCAATCGCCGGGCTTTACCGGAAGCTATGTTTCCCTCCTTAAGCACCGAAGGATAGCCTTTAATGTCTAGTTCCCCCCCTTCCTGCAGCTGGGTCCGAAGGAAGGCCGCAGCGGTAATCAAAGTAACCCCGACGAAAAGCAGACAAATTCCCCAGTCCCAGGCCACCCGCCAGAAGAGGTTGGGCACGGAAAGCCATTGACCCCCGCCCAGGCCGGCAGCGGTGGTCACCCAGACGGGGATAAAGATGGTGGGTCGCAGCAGGAAGAGCCAGTCCAACCGGGGATATAATCTATCCAGCAGGTGGTCAAACGTCCCTTTCAGGCCGCTCTGTTCGGTTTGCAGGTGAGTGGAAGCAGTCTTTGCCATGGTATGAGTGTCAATTAACGATCGCTGGGCGTCCGTTTATTAATCTCGAAAATGTCCTTGTCGAACCCTTCCGACAGCGTGATAGGATAATCACCGGAGAAGCAAGCGGTGCAGAAGTGGTCGGGCGGCAAATCCATGCTGTCCAACATTCCTTTCAGCGAGATGTAAGTCAAGCTATCCACCCCCAGATAGGCCTCGATCTGGTCCTTTGTGCGCTGATTGGCAATTAGTTCCTCTTCCGTGGGGAAATCCAGGCCGAATTGACAGTGATGGCGGATAGGCGGCGAGCTGACCCGCACATGGACTTTTTTAACTCCCGCCTGGCGCAGAAGGCGCACCAGGTTGCGCATGGTCGTGCCCCGGACAATGCTGTCATCAACAATAACCACTTCCCGATCCGCCAGAACGCCTTTTACCGTATTGAACTTCAGTTTCACGGTGAGATCCCGCAGCTCCTGCTCGGGTCGAATGAAGCTCCGGCCAACGTAGTGGTTACGGATTAGACCGATTTCGTGTTTGATACCGCTGCGTGAGGAGTAACCCAGGGTGGCGGTATTGCTGGAGTCGGGCACCGAGATAACGATATCGGCCGTTGGCGCCGGGGCCTCCTCCGCCAGGGTCTTGCCCAGCTTGCGGCGTAATTTGTCCACGTTGGTGCCAAAAATCCGGGAATCAGGTCGGGAGAAGTAGATGTATTCGAATATGCAGTGCTTGGGGGTGCGCTTGGGCGGGTGATAAACGGATTGGAGTCCATCATTGTTAATGGCCAGGATTTCCCCCGGCTCAACGTCGCGCAACTCCTCGGCTCCCAGCAGGTCCAGGGCACACGTTTCGGAAGCCGCTACCCAGGTCTCCCCCAGCCTCCCCAGGGTGAACGGCCGCCAGCCGAAGGGATCCCGGGCCGCAATCAGCCCTTCCGGAGCCAGGATGAGCAGGGAATAGGCGCCCTCCACCTGCTCCAGGGCCGTCGCCAGCCGATCAAACATCCGCTCGTCGGAAGCCCGGGCCATGAGGTGGACAATAATTTCAGTATCGGTAGCGGTCTGGAAAATGGCCCCCTCCTTCTGGAGCCGCCGACGTGTGCCCGTCATATTTACCAGATTCCCATTGTGGGCAATGGAAACAGGCTCATCCTCCACATTGAAAAGCAGGGGTCCCACATTTATGACATCCAGACCACCAGTGGTTGAATAGCGCGTATGTCCGATGGCCATCGTGCCCGGCAGCTCTTTTAAGCTGACCGGATCGGCGAAAACGTCGGCGACCAGACCCTGTCCCATGTGACGGTGCACCCGCTCACCATCATAGGAAACGATGCCCGCTCCTTCCTGGCCGCGGTGCTGCTGGGCATACAAGCCCAGGTAGGCCAGGGTGGCGGCTTCAGGATTGCCGTAAATACCGATAATACCGCACATAGTCTAGCTATTACGTCGGTACAACCACCTCATGAGGTAAATAGTTCCAGAACCGCATCAAAGAGGATATAGGCCACCACACTGCCGGCAATGATGAAGAAAGCCATAGCCAGATACTTGGGCACTTTAAACCAGGTGCTGCCGGTTCTGAGTTCTTCAATGAAGTTCGGCACCTTCCACTGAACCAGGATAAAGATAGCGGTCAAGAGACCACCAATGGGAAGCATATAACCTGCTGAAAAATCTTCCAGGAAACTAAAGAAACTCTGCTGAGTGATGGGGTTGAGGATGTTGAATTCACCCTTCGAAAGAGAGGCAAAGACGCCTACTAGGGCAATGATTCCGCCGAAGGTATAGGTTGCCACCGGGCGGCTCCATTTTTTCTCATCGATGAAATAGGCGGTAACGACTTCGAGGATGGAAATAGCCGAGGTCAGGGCCGCCACGAAGAGGAGAAAGAAAAAGAAGACGGCGAAGACCCGTCCGCCCGGGATCTGGGGAAAGAGAGTAGGCAGCACCATGAAGACCAGGCCATCCCCCCCGGCCGGATTCTGACCGAAGGCGAAGACCGCACTGAAGATAGCCACCCCCGCCAACAGTGCGATGGAGGTATCCAGAATAATGACCCAAAAAGCGGACTTCACCAGGTCGGAATCGCGTCGCAGGTAGCTGCCGTAGGTAATCATGGCTCCCATGCCCAGGCTCATGGTGAAGAAAGACTGTCCCAGGGCTTGCATTACCCCGCTGGTACCCAGGTCTCCCCACTTGGGCTGGAACAGAAAGCGGATACCCTCCATCGAGCCCTTCAGGGTGATTCCCCGGATGACCAGTATCAACAGAATAGCCAGCAACAGGGGCATCAGGATCTTGCTCCAGCGCTCGATACCCCCCTTGACGCCCTTGGCAATGATCAGGATGCACAATCCCATGAAGATTAGGTGCCAGACAACGGGTCTGATGGGACTAGTGGTAAAACTATCGAACATCTGGCCGGCCAGATCGCTTCCAGGTACGAACTCGTTGAAAGTGCCTTTTATTGCCAGCCAGGTATAATTCATCGTCCACCCGCCTACTACGGCGTAAAAGGCGAGGATGACAAAGGCGGCGGACACTCCCAGGAAGCCGACCCATTTCCAGGCCGGGCGCTTCGCCAAAGTCCGGAAGGCGCCCACCGGATTAAGCTGCGTCTTGCGGCCGATGGCGAACTCCGCCAGCAATATCGGCAGTGCCACCACTAATAGGCAAGCCAGGTAAACCAGCGTAAAGGCAGCACCGCCATTCTGCCCGGCAACGTAGGGAAAGCGCCAGATATTTCCCAGGCCGACAGTCGATCCCGCCGCGGCCAGAATAAAACCTACCCGGCTGCCCCATTGTTCACGCTCCCTGGTCATGGACGCTCCTCAATCGGGTGGTTTGAAGGCAACCTGGCTAGTTGGGTGGTATCTGGTGGAAACGTACTCAGGTGGGCATCAACGTAGGCGTCCATCATACCCAGGAGGTAGACGAGCAGCGAGCGCCACGCATATTTGTTTCGCATATCGAGATAGTAGTTCTGGGAATGGGGCAACGAGGGCTCATAGTGGTTGTAGTGATCCCTGCTCTGCTGGAATTGATAGGCATAATACCCCTGGGCTGCTATCACCAGGATCGACTTCAGCCAGGCCCGATTGTAAATCTGCCCACCCCCGGGAATCAGTCCTAACAGCAGTGCCGTGCGAGGGTTCGGTACCCGCTGCAAAGTGTCTGATGAGGCAGGCTGTGTTTCGGGGGTCTGACCCCCAATAGACTGAAGGAGCACCAGGACCAGCACCAGCACCAATAACGGGCAGCGAGGTGATCTCACTAGATATTCCGCACGATCTGAATGGCCGACGGTAAGATGCGTAAATCGAGCTTATAGACGTCCAATCCCATTACTTCCCCATCAACATGCACCGGCATGGGCAGCTCGCTTACAACCGTGATATTAGCCCCGGTCAGCTGGGTCACCTCCTTAATTCTGTCGATGGTGCCGGTCTTTAGACGGCCAAAATTCGCGATGATCTTGAGGGGCGAAATATCCTCCACATGACAGACATGCAATATATGATCATCGACGCGTGCTGCCGGTGTCAGTTTAAGTCCCCCGCCGATAAACGGCCCGTTTCCGATTCCCACCAGATAAGTGGTACGGGAAATGGTCTGGTTATCGACGGTAAGGGTCATCGGAACGGCTTTCCAGCTCCACATGGTGCGGAAGATGGCCACTAGGATAACCAAGGGACCCCTGAGCCACTGGATCTGCTCGGCCTCGTAGTTGACCCGCCCATCAAAGCCGATGCCTACGGCGTTGACGAAGTAGCGCCCATTTACAAATCCCACATCGATGGGTGTAGCCGTTCCATGGCAGAGCAGCTCCATGGCTGCGTCGATACTCAGAGGAATACCGGCGCTGCGGGCGAAGTCATTGCCGGTCCCATAGGGGATAACCGCCAGGGGTGTGGTGCCACCCACCATCCCCTGCACTACCTCGTTGACAGTCCCATCACCCCCGAAGGCGGCCACCAGGTCATAGTCACGGGCGTGAGCCTTGGCCAGCTCGGTGGCGTGCTCGGGATTCTCCGTGACCATAAAGTCAAAGCTGCAGTAATCCTTGTGCTCCTTAGTGATTCGGCGCACCTTCTCCAGGGCTTTAACGGCCCCACCGCGGGAGGCGGCCGGGTTGGCAATGACCAAGATCTGCTTCATAGCCATCTCGAGACCGGAGATTTAAGTCTGGAGACTAGTTGCTGTTTTCCTTTAATAAACATTAAACTACTATCTTTTATGAGTTTCGAGTGAATTACCTCTGGAGCTGGTTCAAAACAGGCCCCGAGCCTCAAGTCCCTTCCCGTAAGGCTACCGCTTCGATTTCCACCTCGGCTCCCAGCGGCAGGGCGGCGACCTGCACCACCGAGCGGGCCGGCGGTTCCCGGGAGAAATAGCGTTCAAATACCTTGTTCAAGGCAGCAAAGTTATTCAGGTCGGTGAGATAGACGGTGAACTTGATGACATTCTCCAGAGAGCTTGCTCCGGTTGCTGACAGGATTCCCGAAATATTGCGAAGGACCTGATAGACCTGGTCCTCGAAGGGACCTTCCACCAGTTTACCGGTGGCGGGATCTAGTGGTATTTGCCCGGCGGTGAAGATCAGATCACCGCAGCAGACACCCTGGCTGTAAGGGCCGATGGCCTCCGGGGCTTGGGAAGTGTGGATGATGGTGCGCATGGGTCTTTCCAATAAGTTACGGGTTAGGGGTTTCGAGCCTGCCCAAGGTAATCCGCGGTGGGGAATATAGCAGGATACCAGGTTTCAGGTTTTCCCTGAATAGGTTCCTGTGTTGAAGTTCAAAGTAGCAAATCTGCTCATTACTCCTTATCTCTCATCTCTCGAATCTCAGGTTTGGTGTCGGGTAAATTTTCAGTGATGATCTCCCAGATAATAGCCAAATCAACACGAAAGTATTCATGAGCTGCGATATTCCTTAGCGCGATCATCCTTTCCCAAGGGACATCGCTATATCTATCCCTGACATCCTCCGGGATATTCCTCGAAGCCTCACCAATAATTTCAAGATTGCGTATGACAGCGTCAACGACCAGCTCATTTTTCACAAAGGTTTCATAAGTCAAATCTTCTGTGTAGCGCTCAATTTTATCCATCGCTGCAAGTATATCTTCAATAAATAGTTTGTAATTGATCCTTCTCAAATGTAAACAACCTCTTGCAAGATTTTATCCTTGAATTGTGGTCTTAACCCTCCAATTGTAACTAAATCTACTTCCTGGCTTAGAATCTCAGCCAGAAGTTCCTTAAGATCAAAGAATTCCCATCCTACCGGTTCACTAAACTCAACTAAAATATCTACATCGCTTTCCTCCATGTATTCCCCGCGGGCATATGAGCCGAAAATCCCGATCTCCTTCACCTTGAAATTCTCCACAAGGGAGGGCTTAAGTTGTTTCAGGGCGGCTTCTATCTCGGCTCGGGTCTTCATTTTTGAAACTTTCATTTTTCACTTTGCATAGAAGGGCTCAATTCCCCATACCCGAGCCCCTAGCCCCAAGATACCCCCCTGGCTGTAGGGACCGATGGCCTCCGGGGCTTGGGCAGTGTGGATGATGCTACGCATGGATTACCTCGCGAACCGATTCAATTATAATTAGAAAATTATATTCCAAAGTATTACCTATGGTATATCTTTTCGAGAATTATTGTCTGAAGTAAGGACTGCAAGGGCGGAATCCAATGCAGTTGTACGAACCGGGCGCAGGAACAATCAAGAGAATACCGGCGAATGTCGAACTATCAGACGCCAGCACTATCTATTCACCAGTCAGGGAGGGATTTTGCAATATGTTCTTTCTTCAGCCTGTCGTTGTATTTCACTGCGGCATTGAAAGAGCCAAAAATATTCCCCAGATACCATCCCATTGATAAAACAGTTGCCGTGGTACCCGTAACCTTTAAGCCATTTCTAGCGATTTCATAGCTTGAACCCAACAACAATGAATTTATAACCAAGGCCACGAATGCAGTCTGATAGTTGCCGGTATACAGATAACCCGACCCTGGAATAATGCCCGATAAGATAGCCGCAAGAATTGGGCTCTTCGCTTTTATTCTTTCCCCATCCTGTGCAGCTATGGCCAGTCGTTTTGAAGCTGCCGCGATTGACGTATCATCACAGGTCTCCAATGCCTTGAAGTAGGCATGTGCTTCGTCCCAGTTATATAAATAGAGATTGGATACGCCCAGGAAATATTGCGACCTCGGATCGTCGGTGTTTTGTCTCAAGAAGAGGATCGCAGAGCCGGGGTGGCCCAATTTCAGATAGCTGAGCCCGGCGTAGTGGATCATTGCAGCATATATAGTATCGACATTCGATATCACCGGTCTCATCGCTTCAAAATATGAAATAGCACCCTGATAATTACCGGCCAAATAGTAACACTTTTCGATTTGAATGATACCATAGCCCGAGTCTCTGGCAGTCCTTGCACGGGTATACAAATAGCGCTCATACTCCGTTATGGCGCGGTCATACTGCTCGCTATTGTAAAGGTGATCGGCGAAATCCAGTACGGAATTTCCCTGCGGAAAAAGAGACCTATGCAATGGAATGAGAAGCAGGAAACCAGCGAGAAGTATTCTCACATTATTCCTTCGCTCTGAAAATTGACGCATTCATCTCAACAGGGTCGAGAGCATACCAGCGGCCATTTAAAACGATGGTGTCATACAGATGCAAATCATTACCGCAGCGCATCAGTCGATCAGCGGTCATGATAAGACCACGGAAGAATCCATAACGATTTATGGCCTCCCAGGCATAAGCAGAACAACTGGGATACATAAGACAACGATCACCAGCAGCAGGTGAAATGTACTCCTGGTAAAATCCAAAGGCCCATCCGTAGACGTCGGAGTCTTGATTCTTGCTGTGTTCAGGGGTAATAAGGGCCTGAGTGCTATCCTGGCCCAGTATATCGCTAGCAAATAGTACCGCTAACAATAATAATATTGGCCTGGCTCCCACAATATTTTCATAGCTGCAATGATGAAAGCTCAGCCAGGAGGTAGCCTAAATTTGTTCTAACCGCGCCTTCATTGGCCTTTCTAACACGTTCAGATGCAACCAAGGATTCCAAGAATGCTGCCTGGTATGTAGATATAATATCCTTTGACCAGACCAGTTGATTATTAGAGCTATCTACCAGATAATACCTCACGATCAGGCTGACGGTCATATCAACGCCGATAATTGGTTGATCCTGGGATACAATCATCGCATTAAGGGTGTAGTCTGCCGCCGTATAGTCCCGTACCATTTGGAAGAGTCGTGCTTCTCCCAACGCCACCAGCAACGCTCCTCTAAATGACAGGGCGTCTATTCTTGATCCCTTAATAAAGGGGTCACTTTCTTCGCCGCCTGTAACCGTCCCTAGAATTAATCTCTTATTACTGTGATGGAATGCGCCGCCGCTGACGTCAGGAACCATCTGCATCACTTGTGGCGCGATGGCACACGCTACAAAGACCAGCGGCGCTATCAATATGATAAGGAACCGCTTGGGGATCATCATCCTGCAACTCCCTCTCAAAAGGAGTAAGATAATGTCAAGATAGTCCCATCTTTAGTTGGGACCATATTCAGCCCCAGGTTAGCCTGTCCCGAGAAAAGGCGCTTGTATAGATTCTCGTTATATTCCTTGGTCTTTTTTGATACGTCAATCATTTCCCAGATAGACAGGCCGATATATCCGATCATCCCGACCGAATAAAACGCATTGTATTCATAATCGATATAAGTATCTCCCCACTCATCTATTTTTTCTACTTCTTTCATCCCCAAATCTGATGCAATAAACGCAAGCGCAAATCTCGCACCTCCGAAAATGAGGCCCCTGGTCCAATCGCCGATATAAGCATGACCCAAGCTGGGGATCAGGCAGGACAGGCACGAGGCCATGGTCGGATTCTTCTTTTGACTATCATACAGCATAAGCAGTTGGGCATCGCCGGAGAAGGATGGCTGCCGGCCCGGGATTGGGGTGATCGGCAGCTGCGGTTGGGGTGCCGGGGTGACAGCTGCCTCCGCTCTTGCGAGCACCTCTTGTTCCAGCGCTTCGGCCTCGTCATTTCGCCCAGCCAGCATGAAGGATACAATCTTCATCCCATCGGTGAGCATGTCATCCAGTTCGCCTTTCAGGTCAAAATCTGAAACACCGAGCAATTTACCGGTTTCTACATCCACAACTCGTGCCGAGACGGAAAAGGTTTTGCCGACTTTGCTGACGCTTCCCCCGACCATCTGCTGCGCACCTATCAGGCGACCCACCTGAACCAGGCATTCATCCGAGGTGCAGCCAGCCATCTGGAAGTCCTGCTCGGAGAGAATGGTTTCCATCATGCCGCGGTCTACCACCTCAAATGTCCCGAGCTTGAAAAGCTCATTTCTCAGCCGGTTGGATAGGGCAATGGCTTCATTCTGCGAAATGCCGAATCCTTCGAAGTCGAGCACTGCGATAGGTATCACTTGAGCAGTGATGATGGTGTATGGGAAGAGGATGCAACTTAGAAAATGAACGGGATCATACTTGAATATGCCCGTGGCCCTCATAATTATTTCCCTCTTGAATACTGCTATGGGCTTATTCCTACATAAATATAAACAATCTTTTATATTGAATAAAGCTATTATCCACCCTTGGTTGACGATAATTGTGCACTTTCCAACCGCCAGCGCACATCCGGTTCCCGGTTGGCCCTGGTCTCGTCCAGGCGGCGGACGGGGGTCTTGGTCGGAGCAGTGAGTAGCGCTGCCGGTGCTCGGGTAGTATGGATCACCTGAAGCATGTATTGCTTCTGGAGTTTCAAGTGTTGGGTTTCAACTGTTCAGGTGGGAAATGCAAAATACAAACGAGGGAATTGGATTGGTTTTAATAATCACGAGAACCGGCAGCAGGTATAGTCAAAATTCCCCTAACGCTATTTCGATACCCA